>NZ_JARVXG010000054.1:0-37500 GCF_029848115.1 Methanobacterium formicicum
TTAGGTAATATATTACCTAAAGAGTGGGATGTGATATATAAACTTTGTGATCTACAAACAAAAAAACCATAAGATCTGTTGACCATAAAATTACCTAAGATACATTAGGGGTGGGTGCATCAATGGAACATTCTCATTCAGAACATGAAATGGAACAAGAAATGAAAAAGAAACACGACGATCATGATCATCACCATATGATCGCTGATTTTAAACGGCGTTTCTGGGTATGTCTGGTTTTAACTATTCCCATTGTATTTTTAACACCGCACATACAGCATGTTCTGGGTATCAAAGACTTCATTGCCTTTTATGGAGACACTTATGTGCTGTTCTTTTTATCTTCCGTGGTCTATTTTTACGGTGGTTATCCCTTCTTCAAAGGCATGTACCGTGAATTAAAGTCACGAATGCCCGGGATGATGACCCTAGTGGCAGTGGCCATTACCACCGCTTATATCTACAGTAGCGCCGTGGTCCTGGGACTTAAAGGTGAAATCTTCTTTCTGGAACTGGTTACCCTGATTGATATCATGCTCTTGGGGCACTGGCTGGAAATGCGTTCGGTTAGGGGTGCATCCCGGGCACTGGAGGAACTGGTAAAACTCTTACCTTCCTCCGCCCACAAAATAATGCCTGATGGGGAGACCATGGACATTCACCGGGACCAGCTGGAGGTGGGTGATCTGATTCTGGTTAAACCCGGGGAGAAAATCCCGGCAGATGGTCAGATCATCCAGGGTGAGACCAGTATCAATGAATCCATGCTCACCGGTGAATCACAGCCCGTTTATAAACAAGTGGGGGATGAGGTTATCGGGGGGTCCATCAATGGAGATGGCTCTCTTCAGGTGGAGATAATGAAAACCGGGAAGGATTCATTTCTATCCCAGGTTATCAACCTGGTGGAAGAGGCCCAGTCCAGCCAATCCAGAACACAGAATCTGGCGGACCGATTTGCCATGTACCTGACACTGATAGCACTTACCGGAGGATTCATAACCCTGGTCACCTGGATGATACTAACTGGACAGGATCTGGCCTTTTCCCTGGAAAGAGCAGTGACGGTGATGGTAACCACCTGCCCCCATGCACTGGGGCTGGCCATACCCCTGGTAGTGGCAGTTTCCACAGCACTGTCTGCCAGTAACGGATTGTTAATTAGAAACAGGACCTCCTTTGAAAAAGCCCGTAACATAGATGCCATTATCTTCGATAAAACCGGCACCCTGACCCAGGGAGAGTTTGGAGTTACCCAGGTCATAGCCCTAGACGATCTTAACCCGGAGGAAATTCTGAAGTACGCTGCATCCCTGGAGTCCCATTCAGAACATCCCATTGCCCGGGGAGTGGCTGCAGAGTTAACTGACCACTTACCAGTGGAAAATTTCAGCTCAATCCCTGGAAAAGGTGTAGAAGGGGTGATTCTGGGAAATGAAGTGAAAATTGTAAGTTCGGGATATCTAAACGAGTTAGGCTTTAGACTGGATAATACGCAGGTTGATGAATTATTATCTCGGGGTAAAACCACAGTTTTTGTAATTATCAATGGACAGCTCAAGGGGGTAATTGCCCTGGCGGACATCATCCGTCCCGAATCCAAGGAAACTGTTTCCCGGTTCAAAAAAATGGGTGTTAAGTGTCTCATGATAACCGGGGATAAACAGGAAGTAGCAGAATGGGTTTCTACAGAACTGGGCCTTGATCAATATTTTGCCGAGGTTTTACCGGAAGAAAAAGCCAAAAAAGTTAAAGAAATACAGAAAGAAGGTTATACCGTGGCCATGACAGGTGATGGCATCAACGATGCCCCTGCTCTGGCCCAAGCTGACGTGGGAATAGCTATTGGAGCAGGGACGGATGTGGCGGTGGAAACTGCGGACATAGTACTGGTGCGCAGTAACCCCCTGGATGCCCTCTACATAATTCAGTTGGCTCGTTCCACCTACCGGAAGATGGTGGAAAACCTGGTTTGGGGTGCCGGTTACAATATATTCGCCATCCCACTGGCTGCAGGAGTTCTATCTGCATATGGTATTATTCTAACCCCCGCCATGGGGGCAGTGTTAATGTCAGTCAGTACCATCATTGTGGCGGTCAACTCCCGGTTTTTGAAGGTGGAAAAATGATCATCTAATTTAGGTCTTTTAAACTTTTTCAAGATCTTCTTTTATGATCTAATACCTATTTCCAAGATATAAGGTCATAATCTGCACAGTTAACCCCATATTACTATGGTTTCGGCGGCCATATCTCCCATTCTCTGTTTTTCATCTGATTTGGCACTAACTATTAAACCCAATAAACCCGGTAAAATAAAGGGAAACAGGTCAGCAATCAACATAACATTCCTTAAAATACTCTGACGGTAACTAATTGGTTTTAGAGTATATTCGTCAACAACCCTCAACCCAGTAATCATTTTACCAACGGTTTTCCCATTTTTTTCCATTAAAACCGGATAAACAAAAAATATTAGTGTAGAAAGGATGAGCCAGACACCGGAGGCTAATCCCGGGCTGAAAGAATAGGGGTTTAGGTAAACCATTAGGAAAATCACCCCCATTAACACCAGGGACACGATGGTGAGGAGAGTAAGATCAATTAGAAAAGCCAAAACCTTGCGGGGAGTGGAAGCATACTCTATAAGTAAGGGTTCTCCGCATTCCCGGCAGTAGTTGGCTATTTCGGGGTTGATGGTTTTACAGTTAACACATTGGATTTCCGTGGCCACTGGATAAGGATCGCTCAACCGCCAGTGGGTTTTAAATATTAACGACAGTTTGTCTTTTTTCCCCCAAAATACTAGGGCTAATAGGATGAAGGGTAGAATGAAGTAGGGTACACCCAGTGATGTTCCAGAGGTTAACAGGGAGGGATAGTCACCTAAAAAGCTCAGACCGTTTCCTAAAGAGGTAACAATGATGTTGTTAGCTATGTGGGTGCCAATGGCAGTTTCCAGTCCGTTTTCTCCCAGGGTGATGATGCCCAGTACCATTCCCAAGATGAACATGTTAAATACTGATGATAATCCACTGGTAAAAGTCTGCCCATTCCCTAAATGACCTATTGCAAACAGAACTGATGTTGCAAAGATGGCTATTAATGGTTTGCGGGTTAAAAGTCCAATTCCCTGTAGGAGATACCCTCTGAAGAATATCTCTTCAAAGGAGGCCTGTATGGGGAATATAATCAGGCTCAATAGGAGTAATATAAAAAATGGCCAGTTAAATGTTAGATTAACTGTTGTGGGACTTAACAGAACATCCACCATCAGGGAAAATCCTAAAATAAGTGACCATAGGCCGGCACCCTTTAACATCCTCCTCCAGTTGAAATGGGAATCAGGGGTAATCATGTCTAGAAGTTTTTTCCCCTGGATTAGGCGGGAACATGCGTAAAAAAGTGCAAAGGCCAAGGCATAATATATCCCTAAAAATACCAGAAAAACCAGTGGATTATCTCTTATCCATGTTTCAGCATTAATTTTTGTATCAAATGGATAGCTGAAGATAAGCACGGGGATTAACATTATTAACAGGAGTAGGACAGGACCTATCCAAGTAATGATAAGATTCAGAAGATATCTCCACCACTGGTTTTTGCCCAGATAGGCGTTGTCTAAAAAGGTTATTCTATCCATGATAACCTAACCAATTCATCTTTTTATGGGATATAAATGTTTAATAAGGGACTTAAGGACTTATCTAATAGGTATTAAATTGAATCCGGCACAGGTTTGTCCTAAGGTATATGTTTCCTAACTATAGAACACATTGTAATATCCATTTAATATATATTAATATTTTGATAGTTTGTGGATCGGTATTTCTAGGGGATAATCCTGAGAAGAAATGTGAAAAAATAGGGATATATCCTTAAATTCATCTTTAAAAACTAGAACTGGTTTAAATTTAATTTTAGCGCCGGGACTGGGATTTGAACCCAGGGTGAGCACTGCTCATAGGATTTCGAATCCTACGCCTTACCTGACTAGACTATCCCGGCAATTGCACTACTTAAATTGAACCCTATCCCCATTAATATTTTTGGTTCTTGCAAATTTTTGGTTCTTGTCAATCCCAAGATTTATATACTCAATTGAACATCTATTCATATGAACATATGTATTAAAATCTTCGTAAACTTGATTCCAACACCAAATGGATTCAAAAAAATCACCAAGTTAACCAGTTTATATAGAGGAATTTCTCATGTCCAAAGATCAACATAATCAACAGTGTAAAACGGATGAAAACTCGTCTGAAATATGTACCTGCTGCGGGGGAGATGTTTTCCAAGAAAAAGAACCATTATGGAAACAAAAATCCCTAAAAATCATCGTAACCTCGGCCATAATTTTTGCCCTGGGGATAGTGCTGGAGAATCTCCTGGGCCAGGGGCTACTGGCCGAGGTTGCCTTCCTAGCAGTGGTGGCCGTTGCTGGATTTGAAATAATTCAAAGTGCATTTAAGGGATTATTAAAGCTCAGATTCAACATGAGTTTCTTAATAACCATTGCTGCTGCCGGGGCATTCCTTATTGGTCATGGTGAAGAGGGTGCGGCAGTGATGTTTCTGTTCTATGTGGCCGAGTTTTTAGAGGACTATGCCAGTGAAAGAGCACGTAGCTCAATAGCAGCCCTGCTTAAATTGGCACCTGAAACTGCCCATGTTGTTAGAAATGGCGGAGAAATTGAAATACATACTCATGCCGTGGACCTGGGGGAGAAAGTGGTAGTTCGTGCTGGTGACAAGATACCTTTAGATGGATTGGTGGTCAAAGGACAATCCGCAGTGGATCAGTCTCCCCTAACTGGGGAAAGCATGCCCGTCACCAAAAAAGAAGGTGATGAAGTTTTTGCCGGTACCATCAACTGTGAGGGTTACCTGGAAATTATGGTGTCCCGTAAATCAGATGAAACTGTTATATCCCGAATAATAGAACTAGTTCGCCAATCTAAAGATAAAAAATCCAAAACAGAAGCCTTTATTGATAGATTCGCCACTTACTACACTCCCAGTGTTATTCTGGTGGCGGTAACTGTGGCGGTGGTACCACCTTTCTTCCTGGGAATGTCCTTTGAGGAATGGTTCTACCGGGCCCTGGTTTTACTGGTGGTATCCTGTCCCTGTGCCCTGGCCATTTCTACCCCAGTTTCCATGGTTTCAGGGATAACTGCAGCTACTAGAAAGGGTGTTCTCATAAAAGGTGGGGAATATGTGGAGGAAATGAAAAATGTGAAGGCCATGGTCTTTGACAAAACCGGGACATTGACCGAAGGACTCCTGGAAGTAGCAGAGATAGTTCCCTTCAATGGTAATTCCCACCAGGATATCTTGCAACTGGCTGCTTCCCTGGAACTACATTCCAAACATCCCCTGGCCAAAGCCATAGTCAAAAAGGCAGAAGATGAAAATATCCAACTGAAAGACGTTACCAACTTTAAATCCACGGCTGGTGCCGGATTAAAGGGCGAAATTCAGGGAAAAATGTTTTATTTAGGGAATAAAACCTTTATTAAGCAGTTAAATCCTCTAAATGGTGAAGATATTCTGGGTAAAGAGGTCCGGGGAAAATTAAAAGAATATGATTCAGAGGGTAAAACCACGGTTCTCCTGGGAAAGGGACAGGAAATTATGGGATTAATGGTTCTAATGGATCGCATCAGGGATAGTGCCCTGGAGACAGTTACCTTCCTTAAAAACAATGGGATTAAGACCATCATGCTCACTGGAGATAACGAGGGTACTGCCTGCCGGGTGGCCACCCAGTTAGGTCTGGATGAATACCACCATAGTTTACTACCGGAAGATAAGGTGAATAAGATTGATGAACTGGCACAACAATATGGAAATGTGGCCATGGTGGGAGACGGAGTTAATGATGCTCCTGCACTGGCAAAAGCCAATATAGGAATTGCTATGGGGGCAGTTGGTTCAGATGTGGCCATTGAAACCGCCGATGTGGCACTGATGCACGATGATCTATCCCAATTGGAATATCTGGTGAAACTGAGCAGAAAAACCATGGGTGTGGTCCAGCAGAATGTGGTCCTTTCCATTGTGGTTAAAAGTTCATTTGCCCTTTTTGCAGTTCTAGGATTGATCACCCTGTGGATGGCAGTGGGTATCGGGGATATGGGCCTCAGCCTGGCAGTTATACTGAATGCTCTTAGAATTGGTGTGGCTAAGGCATATTAATCTTATTTAGCGCTTCAACCGCAATAAATTAATTTTCAGTTTAACTGCTGTTACTGACCTGGATAAATTCCTGAAGTTTTGCTCTGGCCCTTCCATTCATTACCATTTCCCGGGCCATTATCATTCCCTCTTTAAGATCACCTGCCTTTCCTGCCAGGAAAAGAATTGCACTGGCATTGGCCAGACATATGTTCATTCTGGCCTTTTCGCCAGGGGTGTTATCTTTTCCATCCAGAACATCCCCGGCAATCTGCAGGTTTTCTTCCAGGGTATCCCGGGCCATAATCAATCGTTTGTCAACTGGTTCCAGACCGAAATCTTCCGGATACAGATCAAAAACATTAATCTTCCCTTCCTCCAGGATAGCCACACGGGTTCGACCAATAATGGATATTTCATCCAGTGCCGGTTGGTTATCTTCGTCAAAGCCATGCACTACCATGGCTCGTTTAACCCCTAAATTTTTAAGGACGTTGGCCACGATTTCCACGTATTCCGGGTCGAAAACACCCATAAGATGAATCTCTGGATTTGCAGGAGAAGTCAATGGTCCCAGAAGGTTGAAAACAGTTCTTATCCCCAGTTTTCTGCGCACGCTCATCACGTGTTTGGTTGCCGGGTGGAAGTTGGGGGCGAACATGAAGCCCATACCTGATTTCTCCAGGCAGGTTTCCACGCTGGAGGCATCACCATTGATATTTACTCCCATTGCTTCCAGAATATCCGCACCACCACATTTGCTACTTATTGCACGATTTCCATGTTTGGCAATGGGTACTCCCGCAGCAGCGGCAATTAGTGTGGCTATGGTACTCACATTAAAGGTCTTGAACTGGTCTCCCCCTGTACCACAGGTATCCACCATGGCATCATCTAAATTAGGGTGGACTTTGATGGAAACTTCACGCATGGCCTTGACAAAACCGGTTATTTCGACAGGATCCTCACCTTTGGTGGTTAATGCCGCCAGAAATGCTGCCATATCCACATCACTGGCATCACCACTCACCATTTCCATCATACAATTGTAGGCTTCATCTTCACTTAGGTTATGCCCGGAAACTACTTTATTCAAACACTCGGCAATCATTTAACTAAAACCTCAATCTATTTTTTTAGTTGCTTCCTTGAGCTTTTGGCAGAATTCTGCGATTTTCCTCTTCATAATCTCCTTATCCTGGAGATTTTCAGTTATTATGTCCAGTATGGCACTGGCCACAATAGCTCCATCTGCCCCGGCCCTGATCACGTTAGTAACATGTTCTGGTTTGGAAATACCAAAACCAACACTTAAAGGCAAGTCAGTGTGGTTTCTAACCCTCTTTATTAGGTCCACGGTACTGGTCTTTAGATCTCCCCGGGCACCGGTAACCCCCATAACGGCCACTACATACAAAAATCCCTCACAAAGATTGGAAATTTTTTCTAAGCGTTCATTACTGGTGGTCTGGGCCGCCATGAACACCTGTTGAACTCCATACTTTTTAGAGGCAGTAATTGCGTCTTTGGATTCTTCAGGGGGTAAATCCGCTGCCAAAATAGCGTTAACTCCACTTTCGTGGGCAGTTTTATAGAACTGGTCAACACCCATCTGGTAAATCAGGTTGTAGTACACCAGCAGGCCAATGGGTATGGAAGTGAATTCTCTGATCTTTCGGATGAATTCAAATCCCCTCTGGGTGGTCATGCCTGCCTGAAGTGCCCTTAAATCTGCTTCCTGAACTGTGGGACCGTCAGCAACCGGGTCACTGAAGGCAAATCCTATCTCCAGGGCATCGGCACCATTTTCCACAAAGATTCTCACGATCTCCAGGGATGTATCAAAATCAGGGTCTCCAGCCACGATAAAAGGAATGAATCCTCCCTCATTTTTGGATTTAACCCGCATGAACATTTCCTGATAACTTTCTGGTTTAAAACTCATACTTCCACCCCCATTTCACTGGCAACCAGGAACATATCCTTGTCCCCTCGTCCGGAAAGGTTAACCACAATAGTTTTACCTTTATTTTCAGGCATTTTAGCATATTTTTCAGCATAAGCCACAGCATGGGAGCTTTCAAGAGCAGGAATAATACCTTCATATCGTGATAATAATTCAAAACCACGAAGTGCCTCTTTATCAGTCACCGCTACGTAGTTTGCCCTTCCACTGCTGTGGAGGTAGGCGTGTTCTGGACCCACTCCCGGGTAATCCAGGCCAGCAGATACTGAATGGGCTTCCGATATTTGTCCATCGTTATTTTGAAGAACGAAGGAAAATGATCCGTGGAGTATTCCCTCGGTACCTTTACATAAGGTTGCCCCGGTACGAGGTGTTTTGATTCCATCCCCTCCTCCTTCCACTCCAATTAGTTCCACCGCTGCATCATCCACGAATCCGGAAAAGATTCCAATAGAATTACTACCACCACCAACACAGGCGATAACTGCATCAGGAAGTTCACCCTCTTTTTCCAGTATTTCAGCCCGGGCTTCTCTACCTATGACGCTCTGGAAGTGTTTAACCATGGTGGGGTAGGGATGGGGGCCCATGGTAGTACCAATCAGATAGTGGGTGTTTTCCACACTGGAGGTCCAGTCCCGGAAAGCATCATTTATCGCATCTTTAAGGGTTTTTGAACCAGCATCAACTGGTAAAACCTTAGCTCCAGAAAGTTCCATCCTCAGAACATTCAATTTCTGTCTTTCCACATCGTTGGATCCCATGTAAACCTCTACTGGAATTCCCAGGAGGGATCCCACTACTGCCGTGGCAATGCCATGTTGGCCAGCACCAGTTTCAGCGATTAACCTGGTTTTACCCATATATTTAGCTAAAAGTCCCTGTCCAATTGTGTTATTTATTTTATGCGCCCCAGTATGCAACATATCCTCCCTTTTAAGGTAGATTTTGCACCCTAATTTTTCTGAAAGGTTACGGGCATAGTACAGGGCAGTGGGTCGTCCTGCAAATTCTTTCAGGTAATAATCCAGTTCCTGGTTGAATTCTTTATCATCCTTGTATTTCAGGAAAGCCTTCTCCAGCTCCTCCAGGGCAGGTATCAGGAGTTCTGGAACGAATATTCCTCCGTATTTGCCAAATTTTCCATTATTTATCATCAGATCACCTTAATTTCCATTAAATCCTTAATTTTAGCCGTGTTTTTAACTCCTGGTTCATCTTCGACTCCGGAGTTCACATCTACAAAGTCAAAAAAGTTATCCAGGGTTTTTAGTTCACTTTCGATCCTATTTTTATTCATTCCTCCGGCAAGGAAGAGTTTCAAATCAGGATTGCAGTTTTTTGCTATTTTTGCAGCTTCTGTAGCAGTTTCAAGTGGGATATGCCTTCCAGTTCCCCCGGTCTTCCCTTCAATTTCCGAGTCAAAAAGAAGACCATCACAGACCCGAGCAAAATCCTGAATTTCCCTAATTTTTTGAGAATTAAGTTTTTCAGATAATCCCAGAGCCCTAATAACTGTTAAATCACTTTTATACTTTTTAACCGGATCAATGCATTTGTTCTGTTTGTTTTTAGTTTGATAATGCTTTTTTAACTTAATTATATCCTCAGTTGAAAGTGAATGAAGTTGCACCTTCATTAAACCTGTATTTTCTATTCTTTCCTGAGCATCCGCCATGTTTTCCGGTTCAATTACAAGCACCGCCTTGTTCTGGTCCTTCATGGATGATGTTAAATCCTTTATCTTCCCGGTTTTAACCAGTCGTTGGGATCTTTCAATATTTATAAACCCAATTAAATCTGCACTGGTATTTTCACAGGTTAAAAGGTCTTTCTTTCGGCATATTCCGCAGATTTTAATGTTCATATCCTAACCTTTACCTAAACCTGGAAATTTCCAGTAGTTACAGGGTTGTCTCCAGATATTACGGAATTACCTGCATTTACCAGTTGTTTAACCTTTTTGTGGATGTTAGAAGAGGTCATGATGCTGCTTCCTACTAAAATAGCGTTTACTCCAAATTGGGATAGTAATTTGACATCTTCCGGGGTTTTCACCCCACTTTCTGACACCAGGGTAATATTGGAGGGGATGAAACTGGCCAATTTTTCTGTTCTTCCCAGATCAATACTGAAATCATTGAAATCACGATTATTCACTCCAATTATTTCAGCCCCTGCTTTGATGGCTATTTCTATTTCCTCACGGGTTTTACATTCCACCAGGGCGTCCAGATCCAGGTAGTTACAAAGTTCTATCCCTTCACCAAGATCAGGATATACACCCGCCATTAAAAGAACAGCACTGGCACCGTAGGCCCGGGCCTCGTAGATCTGATAGGGATCCAGGATGAAATCCTTACGAAGCAGGGGGAGTCTGGTTATTTTACAGGCCATCTTCAGGTTATCAATGTTACTTTTGAAGAATGATTCTTCAGTCAGTACACTAACTGCACTGGCTCCTCCTTCTTCAAACTGTGGAATCACATCTCCCACGGTTAGCTGGCTGATTTCACCAAGGGATGGAGATGCCGGTTTGTATTCACAGATAATAGAAACCTCGTATTCTTTATTTAATGATTTTTTAAAGTCGGTTCGAAGTTTAACCCGTTTTATGTTTTCTTTCAAATCAGAAAGGGGTTGATATTTTTTCCTTAACTCCAGTACCCTTTGCCTTTCCGTGATTATGTCCGTAAATTTCATGAGAAATCCATCTCCAGAAAATTTTTCATGATCCTCCGGCCTTCGGTGGTCCCCACGGACTCTGGATGAAATTGGAGGCCAAATATGGGATAATTCTGATGTTTAATGGCCATTATTATTCCATCATCAGTTTCAGCCAGTATATCCATGGAGGGAGGGGTACTATCTCTTTTACAAACCAGAGAATGATATCTCGCTGCCTGCAGGGGACTTTCAACCCCCTGAAACATGCCTGTATTCTGGTGATATATCATGGCCTGTTTCCCGTGGACGGGTTCAGTCCTGGTGATTTCACCACCAAATGCACTAAAAATTCCCTGATGCCCTAGACATACACCTAATACTGGAACTTCCTGTCCCATCTCCAGTATGGTTTCTCTGCTAACACCGAAGTCCCTCTCGTTTTCCGGGTTCCCGGGGCCGGGAGATATTATGATACGTTCCGGTTGCAGGGTTTTGATTTCTTCTATGGTTATTTCATCGTTTCTAAAAACACGAATATCCTCTTCAAATTCTCCCACCAGTTGATAGAGGTTGTAGGTGAAAGAATCATAGTTATCAATTATGAGAATCATTTAGCCTCACCTGCCATGTTCAATGCACTCAGAAGTGCCTGGGCTTTATTTTCACATTCATGGTACTCGGTGGTGGGAACTGAGTCATGGACTATGCCGGCCCCGGCCTGAATCTTTCCATGGTCTCCGTCGCAGACCAGGGTTCTTATGGTAATGGCAAAATCAGCATTCCCATTTAAGGAGAAATAACCCACTGCTCCGGCATAGGGTCCGCGGGGTATTCCTTCTAACTGGTTTATTATTTCCATGGCTCTTATTTTGGGGGCTCCGCTTAGTGTGCCTGCCGGGAAGATGGAGGCAAATGCATCCACGGCATTTTTGTCCTTCTGCAGTTTTCCCCTCACCTGGGAGACGATGTGCTGTACATGGGAAAATTTTTTAACCTTCATGTACTGGGGCACGTGTACTGAACCGAATTCACTCACCCGACCGATGTCGTTACGGGCCAGGTCAACCAGCATCAAATGTTCGGCTTTTTCCTTTTCATCAGCCAGAAGTTCCCTCTCCAGTTCCTGATCCTGCTGGGGGTTGATGCCTCGTTTTCGGGTTCCGGCTATGGGGTAAGTTTCAATATCCCTTCCTTCCACCCTCATCAGCATTTCCGGACTGGAGCCAATGATTTCTCTTTCACCCAGCTTCAGATGGTACATGTAAGGAGAAGGGTTGATGTTGCGGAGAGTTTCATAGAAAGAAAGTCTATTTCCCTTAATAACATATTCACGAGCGTTTGAAATAACGCATTGGAATATTTCACCAGCTTTTATCAGTTCTTTAGTATCTAAAACCATTTTTTGATATTTATCCTGTGAAAAGTGGTGGTTTTCTTCCTGGAAAGTGAGACATTCCTCTTCCAGGTCTCCATTATCAATTTCTCTGATCTCTTCCAACCGGTCTTCGCCCAGTGTCACGTATTCGCACTTGTTTTGGAGCCGGTCGAAAATCACCGCGTCCAGGAAGAGTCCAAATTCATAATCAGGGAATCTTCCCTCCTGCACCGGTACCGGTTCAAAGTACTTCACGGCTTCGTAGGAGACGTATCCCACCAGTCCTCCCTGGAATCCCTTTTTATTGCTTCCGTTTCCAATGAGATCCTTTATCTGGTTGAAGGGGTTGGGTGTTTCAATTTCCTCGGTTCCATCTTCCTTTATGATTTCAAGAATTCCGTGGTGAGCCTTGAGGGTTGCTACTGGGTTGAATCCCAGAACTGAGTACCGTGCCAGTCCACTGTCACTTTCCATGGACTCCAGTAGGAAACTGCTGGGATATTTGCTGTATACTTTTTTAAACAGTTCAAAGGGAGCATCGAAGTCAATTTTAGTCCTTTTTGCTTCTTTATTTTTCAAATCATATTCGCCAAAAACATTCACTGCCTTGCATGGTTTTCACCTTTCTTCTGTCATTGTTATACTTTATAGTACTATTTAAATCTTTAGTGTACAAATATGTACATAAAACTAATTATATGGGCAATGCCAAATCATGAATAAAGTTGCTGTCATGGATTTAGGGCTATCTATCCAGAAATTGAAAAGGGATGTAAGTAGTTTGATCTGTAATAATAAGGTAAGGGCGCAAAATGGCAAGGTGATTAGTTAATGTGGGACCGTATTAAACATAAATTCGAGAAATTCCCTGCTAGAATGGGAGTGGCCCGAAAAATCGTGGAGTTAGGACTTAGGGTAGGTCCGAATGGGAAGATCTACTGTGGTGATGTAGAGATAAGTGATGTGGCCCTTGCCCGGGGAACTGGTGTTGACCGCAGGTCCATCCGCTCCACAGTGGAGGTTATAATGGAAGATCCGGAACTGGCATCCATATTTGCCAATATATTCCCGGCCGGAGCACTCCTGAAAAATGTGGCCAGTGATCTTGGTTTTGGAGTGGTTGAAGTGGAAGCACAGGCAGGCACACCGGGCATACTGGCCAAAGCCACCCAGTTAATATCACAGGAGAATATAAGCATCAGACAGGCCCATGCTGGAGACCCTGAACTGGAAGAAAACCCTAAATTAACCATAATCACGGAAAAACCAGTTAAGGGGGAAATGATCCAGAAGTTTCTGGACATACCGGGGGTTAAAAGGGTGTCAATTTATTAAGAGATCCCTTTACCGATCCCATTTTACCGAGATCCTTAAGAGTAGATATTCTTTTAAAAATTAGGTATCCATTGAAATCAATACCCATTAAAATTAAAATAAGATAAGAGTTAATAAAAATTAAAATTAGAATAGAAGATGATTTAAGGATGAATCATCTACTGATTGTTTTCTTTTTCGGTGCCTTCTTCATCCATAATTTTTAAAAGCTCATCCCAAGCTTCCAGGGATTCCTGAGCCTCTTGATCGGATAAAACTTCTATTGCATATCCGGAATGAACCAGAACGTAACGGCCAACGTCAACATCACTGACTAAGTCCAGCTTAGCCTGTTGTCTTACTCCACCAAAATCTACAGTAGCCACATTATCTTTAATTTCCACTATCTGGGCTGGTGCTGCTATACACACAATTTTCACCTTTTAAATTTATTTAAATAGTTAATACAGTTATTTTTAATTGGGATTGAATCTTCAGGGAATAGTATTAAACCCAGTACTCTTTACAATACCGGGAATAATTTCAGTTATTTATAGATAATCATCACCATATAAATATCTTGGGAATGTTCACTTTCAAAAAATAATTTTAAAACAGTATCTCTAGGGGTTTAGAAAATGAAAATGTTAATTATTGGAGGAGGACCAGCCGGTCGCAGCGCAGCAATGGAAGCAGCACAACTGGATGCAGAAGTCACCCTGATTGAAAAGGAACATGTAGGGGGAACCTGTCTCCACGAGGGGTGTATGGTGGTTTGCGGCTTCAACGATGTGGTACGATTTTACGAGGACTCGAAAAATTACCAGAAACTCGGTATAATCTCCCAGAAACACTCCATTGATTACTCGGAAGTGACCCGGGGGATAAAACAGATCACCGGGAAAATAGCAAATATTTTAAAACACGAAACTCAGCAAACCGGGGTAGAATTGGTAATGGGCGAAGCCACCATTAAGGAAGGGATGGTGGAAGTTAATGGAGATGATTACCCCTATGACAAACTTTTAATCGCCAGTGGCTCCCGGCCGTTTATACCTCCAGTTTCTGGTGTGGAACACGCTTCAACCTATAAAAATGTTCTGGACTGGAAAGAAATTCCCCCAAATCTTAACATAGTGGGGAGTGGAGTGATTGCCACCGAATTTGCCAGTATATTTTCCTCACTGGGCAGTAAAGTTAAAATCCTATGCCGTAACCAGTTTTTAAGCAACATTGATCCGGAATTTAGGGATTACATTGTAAAACACCTTCTCCCGGGTGTCCAAATTCAGGAAAATGTGCAGGTACAGGAAATAACACCAGAAGGAGCATCAACATCCCAGGGTCCTGTGGAAGGGAAGGTATTTCTGGCCACAGGCATGACTCCCAATTCGGAAATAGCAGAGGGTATGGTAGAAATCGGTTCTAAAAAAGAAATCATGGTCAATGAACAGATGAAAACCAGTAATCCTTCAATTTACGCAGCAGGAGATGTGGTGGGCACTGTGGGTAACACTCCGGTGGCCCGTAGGGAAGGGGTGGTTGCAGCCAGGAACGCCTGTGACGTATCAGCTACCATGGACTACCATCTGATACCTCAATCCATAACCCTGTACTATCCAGTCAGTTTTATAGACTCCGGTGCAGAACAATCAGAGGATGAATTCGATGTTCGTATCCGCGGTTCTGCCGGTCCTGGATCATTTTGGCATGCTCTGGATGGGGAAACTGGGTTCACCAAAATATCATCAGACCTTGAAACCAGTGAAATAACTAGGGTATCGTCAATTTCTCCGGCTTCTCGCACCAGCATTCCTTACCTGGCCAAGATGGTGAAAGATGGTTATAAAACCGCAGATTTTGATGATTTTATTGAAACTCATCCTTCAACTGATGCCATTTATAAATTACTCCATTTTCTGTCAAAATATGGATAGAATCAAAACTATATTAAATGTTCATTCATTTTTCATTTTATCGTATATAATGCGAGCTATGTTATCGGAAGCATTCAAAACATCTGCACTGTATTTAAGAGCGTTTTCCTTCAGTTCATCCAGTCTATTAAACGCCTCCCTGGTAACGGAGACTATGTCTTCCAGCTGGCTTTCCAGTACTGCGCCCTTAAAAATCTCGGCTAGATTATGATACCGTCCGTATTTAACTCCTAAAAGAGCGATGATAGGTAACTGGCAGGCGATAGCTTCCTGGATCATCATACCATCATCGGTGAGCACAGCCAGATCCACCACTTTATAGAGGTCCTGGATCCAGTCAATGTACTCCAGGTATATGATGTTATCATCTTTAAGGAGGTCCCGGAATTCTTCTTCTAGGGGTGCTCCAACCACCAGGATATTGGCATCAATACCACTTTTACCCAGTGCTGCTGCACCTTGGACCATTTTTTCAAACAATGTGGAGCCTGAGGATAAGAGAATGGTGGGGCGGGTTTCATCAAATTCTGGGGGTAGTAATTCCAGTGCTTTTTCCCTATCTCCCACTACTATGGTGGAGTCCACTGGGGAATAAGCTTTATGAATGTTTTTATCATTTAAGTCCATCTGGAAAAGGTTGGATTCGGGAAGAGCCACCGTAGTGGTTATTTTAGTACACACCTTGGCATCGGTAGGGGTTATTAGAATACCCACTGAAGGAACTCCCGCCATCTTGGCTCCTAAACATCCTACCACTGCTCCTCCTCCAATCACGCCTACTACTATGTGGGGATGTACTTTTCTTACGAGGCGGGCTGCTTCTAATGCTGCTTTGGATGTTTTAACCGCAGCTTTGGCCAGTGTTTTTTTGGTGGCAGCGTGGCCTCCGGCTTGGGGAATGCTGATCCGGTGCCAGGTCAGGTTATGTTTTTTCAACAGTAAACCCGGTGCACTGTGATCCAGTGCAAATTCACAATCAACATCGTACTTTTCAAGAGCACGGGCTATATTAAGGGCGGTAACTGCATCCCCGCCAATTCCTCTTCCAGTAACTACAAACAGTGCTTTCATTTAAAAAACCATTTTACTATTATTTTAAACTTATGAGAAGATTTTATACATTTCAGATTTTAATTTAGGTTGGGATTTTTAGGATATAATTCTCAGTAAATTTGTCCCCTGATTTATAAATTTTTATTTTTTTTCATCCTAGATAATACTACCCCTATTTATCATTTAAAGACCTTTGGTGATGGAAAGCCTGGCTGAAAAAGTCCATGTTCCATATGAAATCATAGATCCCGGTTATGGTATCTACAAACTCGGCATACTGGTTCCATATACCTATGGCAGTACTAGAAAGGGCCACATCTCCCGATAACTTGCAGAAAGCTATCAACATCTCCTGTCTATCCCTAACTACCAGTTTTATGTAGGGAACTGGGAAAAACTTGATATCCACTGGTAATTCCTCCAGTATCTTCATGGTGGAAACTTCCACATCATCGGTCTTGCAGGCCGGTGAAGTCAGTATCCTGGTGTTAACCCCTCTGTTAAAGGTTTTTTGAAGGGGTTCTTTAAGTTTCAGAGGCTCATCCGGAAACATGAGCCCACCCATTATGAATAAGGATTCTTTAGCCCGGGAAATGATTTCCAGTTCCTTTTTCACTATCTTATCTGGCCCGTGGATAATCCAGATGGGAGCAGGAACCTGAGGGATCTGATTTTCGTAGATCACGTTCAATTCGGCCTCAGCACGTTCCATTTTCATCTTCATTTCATTTCTATTCTTCTCAAAAATTTCGTGGGGAGGGACCACCGTGAAGCACAGGGGTTTTCCCTTCCCTATTTCCAGGAAACCCTTACTGGCCAGGCTTTTAAGGATACTGTAGATTCTGGATCGAGGGACCTGTGATGCCTGGCTGATCTCAGTTGCAGTTCCAGATATTAAGGAATTTAAAGCCACATAAGTCCTTGTTTCATAGTCAGTGAGTCCTAAATTCTGCAATGCTTCCAGTGTTTCTCTACTTACCACCATGGATTTCACCTGAGATTGATTATTAAACTATTGTTTCATTTTATACTACTTTAGTGACAAAACATATAAAAGTTGGCTAAGTAAGATCACTAAACGCAGGATAACACTCTAAATAGTTTTACAACCTGCATAACATTCTAATAATCTAAAATTTGGGTAAGGGAGGAAAATATGAATCAACAAAGTGAACTGGCCATAGAAACAAGGGGGCTCAGCAAACAGTATGGAAACTTCACCGCAGTTAACCATCTGGATCTGAAGGTGAAAAAAGGAGAAATATATGGCCTTTTAGGCCCCAATGGTGCGGGAAAAACCACCCTCATTAAAATGCTGTGCAGCATTCTACATTCTACCCGTGGAAAAGCCCGGGTTCTGGGAGAAGAGATACCAGATGGAAATGTAGTCTCCAGTATAGGGTACATGCCCCAGGAAACTGGTGTTTACATGGGACTTACTGTGGATCAGAACCTCAAATTCTACGGACGGGTGTTCAACTTGGATAAGGAGGAAATGGAAAAAAGAGAGGATGAACTTTTAAAATTCGTGGCCCTGGAGGACTGGAAACATGAAATGGTGGAGAACCTCAGTGGAGGGATGAAACACCGGGTTTCCTTAGCCTGCACCCTCATACACCAGCCGGAACTACTGTTTCTGGATGAACCCACCGTAGGGGTTGATCCCGAGCTGAGGGTATCCTTCTGGAACTACTTCTACCAGTTACGCCAGAAAGGGGTAACTATCCTCCTCACCACTCATTACATGGATGAAGCCCGTAACTGTGACCGCATAGGCTTCATGCAGCACGGTCACCTCATAGCCGAGGACACACCCTCAAAACTCCTGGAAGAAAGTAGAACAGATTCCCTGGAGGATGCCTTCCTGGTGTTCTCCCGGAGTGATAAAAAATCAGGGGATGGGTGTTAAAATGAAATTTTATCGTATAATGGCGGTTAGCCGCCGTGTATTCCGTGACGTGGTCAATGACAAGCGCAGCCTGGCCATGCTGTTTCTGGCCCCCATATTTGCCATGTGCGTCTTTGGACTGGCCTTCAGTGGTGATGTGGAGGATGTGAATGTGGTAATTGTCAACCAGGATCAGGGATACACCCCACCTCTGGGAAACACCACCTACCTCTCCCAGACCATAATTTCCCACCTGGACACCAAGGTCTTGAATATCCAGACCATGGATAATGTGGAACAGGCCCGTCAGCAGGTGATGGATGGTAAGACATCAGCGGTGATCATATTCCCGGAGAATTTCACCCAGAACGCCATTATGGCCACCAAAAATGCATCAGCGGGAAGCAGTGCCGAGATCATAATTCAGGGTGATGACACCATTCCCAACATTAAAAATGCCATACTCAAATCAGTCAGTGATGCCCTTACCGAAACCATGTCGGAGGAAGGAGTGAATTCACCACTTAAAGTTACCTCTGAACCCATTTATGGTCAGGATGCTGAGTTCATTGATTTCTTTGTACCGGGGATTCTGGCCTTCGTGGTTTACCTCCTCACCACCATCTTAACCCTCATCACCTTTGTGGGGGAGAGAACCAGCGGCACCCTGGAACGTGTACTGGCCAGCCCGGTTACTGAGGGCGAAGTGGTGACGGGTTACGCCATTACCTTTGGTACCCTGGGTGTTATACAAGTAACAATACTCCTGGTGATTGCCCTGGTGGTATTTAATATAATAGTGGTGGGAAACGTGCTCCTGGCTTTCTTGGCAGTTGCTATACTGGCTGTCACCTGCCAGGCACTGGGAATACTCCTATCCAGCCTGGCTAAACGGCCAGAACAGGCTATACAATTTTTCCCCTTTGTGGTGCTGCCTGCATTCCTACTTTCAGGAGTATTCTGGCCAATACAGGCGATACCTGAATGGTTAAGGCCATTTTCTTACTTGGTACCTCCCACTTATGCCGTGGATGCCTGCCGGGCAGTGATGCTCAAAGGTTGGGGCCTAGAAAAAATATGCCTGATCTAGCTGCCCTGGTAATATTCGCCGTACTGTTCCTGGGCCTGGCTGTATGGTCCCTGAAACGAGGTAAGAAGTAATTCAGACCCTTTATTTTTTTTTATTTTTAATTTTCTTTATTTCAATTTTCTTTTGAAAAGGTAAATCTTAAGATAAGTATGTTAAGGTAATTACTGGAATATTAACTCATTAAATCAAAAACAGAACTAATTAAATCAAAAAAATAGGTAAGGGGATATTTTCATATCCCAATTGTCTTTTTTTATCGGCGTTTTGACACGAACAATCCACCTAAAACCATTAACACGGCTAATAATAACTGTGCTATTGGTGCTCCGGTATTTTGCATACCAATGGTGTTAGTTGCGCCATTTACCACTACTGGGTCTTCCTGGGCATTTACAGTTATGCTCTGGATGTGAATGCTGAGGTCGTAGGTATCCGTGGTAAGTCTTGGTGTGAAAACAAAGTTTCCTGCACTGAGTACTTTAACCCTAATCTGTAAGGTAGGATCTCCTACCACCACATCTCCCAGTGTCCAGGTTATGGTCCGGGTTAGTGGGTCGTAGGTAACTGTTCCCTGGTCCACAAAGAGCACATCCACGTACTCCATACCTGCTGGAATAGGTAAAGTAAATACCACATTCCGGGCAGTGTCTGGTCCATTGTTACCCACCTTGAAGGTGAGGGTTATGTTTTCACCCACAACGGGGTTGTTTTTACTGGCCCAGCTGTTTATGTAAAGACTAGCCAGGGGCACGTAAATAGCGGTGTTGGTACCATTGGCAGTGGATGGGTATTCGGTGTAAGTTGCGTTGGCAGTGTTAACTATGCCTGCAGGCACACCAGCCATTTCTGCGTTTACCGTGGCTACGAAGGTCCGGATAACATCCGGTGCACCGTAGTTAAGGTTGAATGCAGCCCAGGTTATGGTCCGGGTCAGTGGGTCGTAGATTCCACCATCACTGGCTGATACAAAGTCTAGACCGGCGGGTAACACGCTGGTTAAAACCACGTTGGTGGCGTTATCTGGACCAGCATTGTGTACGGTTATGATGTAGGTTACATTATCGCCCACATCAGCCTGATGGTTCACGGTGTTGTCAGTTATGTCCACAGAGACCATGGATGCCGGATCCACATTCAGGGTGGCGCTCCGGTTAACTTCATCCTGGGGATAAACTGACTGGGTCAGTGTAGCCGTGTTGTTAAAGAATCCAGTTGCGTTGACCAGGGCTAAGATGTCCAGATAAACTCCACCAGTGGAACTGGATAAACCATTTATAATCCACAATCCAGTGGTGGGATCATATTCTCCCGCATTGAGTGTGTGGGACTGGTAAACCAGGCCTTCTGGTAAGAGATCATGGATACTTACATCAGTTACATCCGGACCACTGTTTTGCACCGTTATTATGAAGTGAATCAGATCGCCATAGTTCGGAGTGCTGTCAGACACTGATTTGGTGAAATCTAAAACTGCCCGCGGTTCTACATTTTGATTAACGGTTACAGTCTGATCATCCACGGTTACAGTGAATGTGGCCATTCCGGAAGACGTTGGCGAGTAATTTGTTGGTGCTTGACCATTTAGGGTATTCTGTGGTGTGTTAACAGTTCCTCTGGTTGCCGTGAAAATAGCTTCAACACCATTAGGGATGTATCCCCCTACGGGGTTACCATCACTGTTCAGGGTAAGGTCACCTATAATCTGTACAGGTATACCATTGTAGATGGGGTTAGGTACAATTAAGCGTAGTATTACCCAGGGATTAGCGTCCACTCCGGAGGATACTCTTCCTGCAGCAGATGGGCTGCTGTTTTCAAAGTTAGTACCCCACCAGTTGTTTTCAGCGTTAACACTTATTCCATTGTAACTGGCAATATCCGGTAAGGTGTTGTTCAGGATCCGATTGTAGTTTACGGATGAGGTAACTGCAGTTGCGGCGTAAATTGCACCACCTGTACCATTATTTCCAATAGTACCGGCGTTTCCATTAACACCACCATCTCCTGACCCTTTTAAACCTCCGGTTCCTCCGTTAGCTGGAGTGCCCATGTGGTTGTCAGTCAGGTTGTTACTGGTAACTTCCAGGTAGGTTCCGCTGTGGTAGATACCGGCTCCAGAACCGGAGTTTCCACCAGTGCCACCGTTTCCACCGTTACCGGAAGGAACGTATATCCAGTGATAAATCCACCAATATCTCCATCGGTCACTACCCTGACCTCCGTTTCCACCAGTACCTCCGTTTCCACTTCGGTTGGAAGTTACTGTGGATTCATTGAGGAGTAGATAGTTGGAATTGAAGACTCCACCACCGTTTCCACCGGCACCTCCTTGGCCACCGTTTCCACCAGTGAATGGTTCTGTTCCTAGTTCACCGGAATTACCGCCGTTTCCACCTTCTCCACCGTTACCAGCTTCATTGTTGGAAATTTCGGTTCCGTAGATTTCCAGGTGGTTGGTGTTGTAGATTGCTCCACCAGAACCACCAGTACCTCCATTGTGTCCGGTGTAACCATTACTTAGTAATCCACCATCACTTCCGTCAGCTCCACTACCACCGTTACCAGCGGTGTTGGAATTGATATGGGAGTCGGTTATGGTTGCAGTTCCGGTGTTGTAGATTGCTCCACCGTTTCCACCTAAACCACCGGTCCCTCCAATGATCACCTGGTAACCACCTGCACCAGCGTCACCAGCGAAGTTGTTATGAATTTCACTATCGTCGGTTATGGTCATGGTTCCGGTGTTGTAGATTGCTCCACCGTCTCCTCCGTTACCACCATCACCCAGTATTACACCATCCCCCCCGTTACCGGCGCGATTGTTGTAGATTTCGCTATTTACAATGTTGAGGATTCCGGTACTGTAGATTGCTCCACCGTTACCTCCCTGGAAACCATTGGAATGAGTGATAGGAACTCCATCAGTCCCATCTCCGGCCCGGTTATTGTAGATCTCACAGTCGGTTATGGTTGCAGTTCCGGTGTTGTAGATTGCTCCACCGTTACCACCAATACCTCCATAATCCCAGGCACCACCATCTCCAGCCTGGTTATTTCTTAGGACACAGTCGGTAAGGTACAGTGTACCTTCATTGTAGATTGCTCCACCATTGTATCCGTCAGGATGTAGGGTGGTTCCATCAGAAGCATGACCATTTTGGAAAGTGATGTTGTAGAAGTACACGGTGTAACCTGGTGCAATGTAGACCAGTCTATTGTTAGAACCCTGTATAGTTGCGGTTCCACCGTTCGCCACGGTGAAATTGAGGTTTTTGGCGATTGTAAAGTCGGTTAGTGTGAATACTCCGTTTTCTTCCAGTTCAATGGTATACATCTGGGTGCTGGTACCAGTTGCAGCGTTACTGTAGGCTTCTTGGATCGTGGTATAGGAACCAACCAGATTTCCATTTTCATCGTACAATCTGGGGTCAGGTAAAGTTGCGGAAGAGCCATTATTGGAATCATTCAAAACAGTTGTGAGTGATGATCCCTCAGTTGATCCATCTGCCGCAGAAACAGTTCCGATAGCTGCCAGTGAAAATACCATTACTAAAAGAAGTAAACTAATTTTTTTGTCCAATTTTTCACCTCCTTCTTTGTTCACGTTAAATTTAACGTGTAGATTACTTCGTTATTCAGACATTGGAGAAGTATAGTTATTAATTACTATTGCTCTCCAATTGTAATTTTGTTCACATATAATTAAACCTTTCTAAATTTATTTATTGTGACGATTATCACATATTAACCAGAGGATTTTTATAAAACGTATGATTTATACTGAATATTACCTTTTACAGATAAAGAACATGGGATAAATCATCATAAGATAGTTCAACCGGACTTAGGATTCACCTAATTGAATAAAAATTATTAATGGTTCAAAATATTAAAAAAAGGGAATTCTATGAACTATTTCTTAGATTGTGCCTAAAATTAAATTAAATAAAGGGGGATAAATCTAAAATTTCATTAAGGCTCAAGTGGTGTGGGGATTATAGAAAAGCCTTCTTAAACCCAAAATAATTAATAAATTATGTTTTACTGTTATCTGCCTTTGTTTAAGTATAATTCCACGCAAAAGATCCCCTAAACCTCCTCCAGTCAGGACATCCATAAGTAAATCCCCAAATCCGGGATTTTGGATTTGCAGATTATTTTCCAGGAAGTTTTTAAGGTTGTCACGTCTTAAGAATGCTATAAGGAAGGAAGTAATTAATAGGAGAACCAGTACTACTAAAAATACTCCTAAGCTTCCCCATCCATGGAAATGGGCTACATTGATTCCCAGTAGGGTGTAAAGTATTCCTAAACCCACGGCAAAGGAATGATTACCCACTTCGCCCATCATTATCTTTCCCTGATAATCAAGTGGGGAGTATCCCAGAACTACGGCCAGTATAATCAGTGCCAGGGAATAAGGATTTCCAGTGGTAAGGTAGAGTAGAATGGTCATTAGGGTACTCATTACTATCACGGTGGAGGTCGCAGTTCCCGGTTGCATGTCGGCAATGTTCAGGGGCTGGACCATCAGGGCAATGAGGATAGAAACCGGGCCAAAGAAAAAATATCCGATCACCATGACCAGAATCATCCCTACGCCTCTTGAAAGTTGACCCAGCTCAAATGGAAGTCCCTTAATCCTTTTTCTACCAATTAAATCATCTATAAAGGCAAAAAAACCAATTAATCCTATTAAATAGTTCCCTGGGGGTGGGAAAAATAATAAAAGAACTATCAGGGGGGCTATTCCCACAGCACGGGGAGTTCCTCCTCGTATAGGTGTGTAAAGGTTGCCACCTATCCAAGTGAATAGCTTCTGGAAGAAGGGGGTTAAAATAAGTGAGAGAAAGAAGGCTATTATCAACAGGGTTAGGCTTGAATTTACTCCAATGTTCATTTAACTACCTTTTTGTTGTTTATTATTTTTATTTCAATGCATACCTTAATAAGGCTGCTAACCCGCCTAAAGCACTTAACTGCTTCCCACCATCATGTTCGCTGCTTAAAACCATGACCTTTCCCCCCAGGTTTTCAGCCAGATCCATGATCTTCTCCACATCTTCTTCTCGCAGTAATTCATCGATAACCAGCAATTCCTCTATGGCACCAGCTTCGGCGGCAGTTTTAACTTCTTTTTTCCCGTAGGTCACCAGGTGGGAACCTTTCCCAATCTCTTCCAGAACCCGGGCCATCATCCGTATTTCCTGGGCTATACGGCCCTCGGTGGCCATCTCTTCCAGAATACCCTTCTGCAACACCTCATGGATCCCGGACCTTCCTCCGGCCCCGGTGCTTTCCAGCCGGGAAATACGGGTAATATCCGGATATTTCTGGCTTATAAATTGATAAAAGTCATTTTTACCGAACCCAGGCCCGGCAATGACCATTCCTTCAATTCCCTCAAACTTTTTAATGGTGCTCACAATTTCCTCGTAAAAATTGTTAATAACCTGTTGCCGGTTTTTCTGTACCATTCTCTTCCCGGAGATCCCTCCAATTATTGGTCCGTAATATTCCACCCCGTACTGGCGGAGGATACCCATATCTGCATTATCGTCCTCAATTACCACCACCAGTGCCTTTGGAATTTTAGAGGCTTCTATGGCTTCTTTGATCCTTTTCCGGTGCCATCGTGACCATCTTTCCTTCTGTATCTTCACCGAGTTGTTGAGCTTCAAATCCAGGGTGTGATGTGAGCCCAGGGAAACCAGGTCTTCCGGTCCCTTCTCAATAACTCCTTTAGCTCGTAGTTTCCCGGTATACTTATGGAAGTTAATACTCTCCACCCTTATGCCCATGAAAAATGTTTTTTTAATACCGCGGTCACTGCGCAGGCGTTCTCCAGTGGTATCCTGTATACGGCGGGTGGTTCGCGATGAAACCAGATCTCCTGGTTCTATAATGTGAGAAAGGTGCCAGAGATCATCCAGAGTTTCTGGAAATAGTTCGATAATTCCTCTTTTGGCATCTTGATGAACTATGCGCATTTTTTAATATCCTCTATAACTTATGGTGATGAATTTCCTAAATTTTTACGTAAAATAATTTTTTATGATGTGGATTACCCTATATTTTCTTATTTTAGGTTTAAATCTTTTCTTTACATCCTAATTTTCTGGTACTTAACTCATAAGTTTTTTACTTTTAATCATAACTTATATATAAAAGGTATTACATATTCAGGGGTGGTGATTAAATGGACAACCGGCTAAAAAACAAGATAAAAGAAACCCTGGAAAATGTAAAACCGTGGCAAAGGGTCCCCACATCCATTGAGGGTGTTTTTCTGATAAAGGCACCTACCCGGGGGGATCAGGAAAGCATAATGGTAGAAATAAACCCATTGGATGAGTTTGGTCGCCCTATAAAACGTAGAGGTATATTTATACAACAAAAAATCCAGTTAGAAAGGTTTTTAGAGGTCATGCAGGAATCACGGCTCATGGAATTTATGGAGACCCTGGATTCCATGGCGGGAAGTGCAGAAAAGGAGAAGGTAGGAACACTGGAAATCTAGCATCCCTAAAATATTAGGGGAAGATCCCTCCAATTCCAGGAAATATGAAAAATTTAATATCCCTCCTATTTAATAGATAACCCTATGCAAGTAGCGGTTATTGGCGGAACCCGTGGACTGGGAAACTGGATTGCTAACTTTCTTAAAAACAAAGGATGCCAGGTTACCATCACTGGCAGAAACACTCTTCTGGGAGAAGCCATAGCCACTAAAATGGGAGTATACTACACCTCCAGCAATACCCAAGCAGCATCCAGCGCACAGGTGGTTATAGTGGCTGTCCCCATTGAATTCACACCCCAAACCATAAAAGAAGTAGCCCCTTATCTCCAGGAGGGGGCGTTGTTGGTGGATGTGACCTCAGTTAAGGAATTACCCGCCCAGATCATGCAGGAAACAGTTCCGGCCGGAGTGGAAGTACTTCCCACCCACCCTATGTTTGGCCCCCGGATAAGGTCACTGGAGGGACAGGTCATAGTCCTCACCCCTCAAAACAGGGGGAACTGGTATCCTCGAGTGGTGGAATTTTTAAAATCAGAACAAGCACGTATCCTGGAAACCACCCCTGAATTTCACGACCGGATGATGAGTATTGTACAGGGTTTAACTCATTTTGCCTACATTGCCATAGCCAGCACCATTGAAAAGATGGAAGTGGATATTAAAGAGTCACGTAAGTTTTCCAGCCCAGTTTACAGTCTCATGTTGGATATGATAGCCCGGATCGTGGCTCAAAACCCCTACCTTTACTATTCAATCCAAACTCAGAATCGATACATTCCGGAAGTTCATGAGACCTTTCTGGAAACATTCACTCATCTTAAATCAATGATCGATGAGGAGAATCAGGAGGGTTTTGTAAAAGCAATGAGTTCAGCAGCCAAGCATCTGGATGATCTGGAAGCAGCCCTCGGAAGATCGGATAAGGCAATATCTGCCCTCAATGCTGAGGTAACTCACTTAAAAGAATCCATGGGGCAAGAAGTGGGTCTGAGGCATATGTACTCCCAGAAAATACACATTGGGATCCTGGAAGAATTAAACCCGGATTTTGTAAGGTTGAAGGAGAACAATAAAATTACCCGTCTTAAACTTTCTAATGTGGAGGTTTTAAGTGCAGAGGAAATTAGGCAGTGGAAAATAGATAACATTCCTTTAAAAACCTTTGATGTTTCGGTTACATTTCCAGAAAACTCTAAACCGGACTTGATTGCCCAAAATATTGAAAAAATTGAGGGTGTGGTTCAAGCTAAGGTTATAGATGTTTATCAGGGTCAACAGATACCTGAAGGATGGATAAGCATTACCCTCACCTATCAGGTTGTTGATTCTGGACTTAGAACGGAAGTGGAAAGTATATTAACCACATTCGGTGGTAAAATCAGGTAAATTGGGGCAAGGGCTGAAGTTTTAAGTTCATAGACTCTTTTGGAAATAAATCTTTTTTTAGTTAATAAAATTTGCCGATAAAAAAATATTATAACCATTAATTCTATATTAGAAGTACTGAGTGTGCGTGGGTGATTACTATTAAGGATAACCGCAAACCTTCTAATCTTAAAGACTCCTTAAAGGATATTGGTCTGGTACGTGGATGGATTATAATATTGATTGTTATTTTGGCTACGGTGGGGGGAACACTGATCTGGGTTACCTATCAGAACACAGCACAGGACTTTGTGAATATTGGAGAAGCCATCAATCCGGATGTGGTGGAAAGTGGATTAACTGCTGAGGATTATCAGGATCCAGCAGCAGCGGAAAAGGTTACAGTGGGCCTTTATGTGAATCGAATTAAATCCCTTAATATAAAGGACAATCTGTGGACAGTTGATTTTTATATATGGTTTAAATGGAAGGGAGATTTAAATCCGGGTGATAGTTTCCAGGTGATTGATGGGACGGTATCCGACAAAGATATTCAACTCATCAAGAATGGAACTGTGGGTGATGAAAATTATGCCTTATACAAGGTTGCCGCTACCATCACCAAAAAATTCGACATGAACCGCTTCCCAGTAGACGATCAGTTTTTAACCATTGTTATCCAGGACACGGCTGATCAAAGGGACAAGTTGATCTTTGTACCTGATAAAGAAGGGTCTTCCGTAGGTGACAATGTTAATGTTCCCGGTTATGGGGTTAATTCATTTAACATGACTGAAAAGCCATTCAGTTATAACTCAACCATGGGAGATCCCACGGTTTCCAGTGGAGTGTTCTCCCAGTTAAGAACTGGTATACTGTTATCCCGGGAAGACAACACTGTCTTATTTGTATCACTCATTGGTATGTTCATCGCTGTATTGGCGGCCTTATCCTCCCTTTTTATCATGTCATTCCAGGGGCGTTTTTCCATGGAGGGAGCTTCCATGTTCGTGCTAATAACCAACATGGTTTTAATTACCAATATGGTCCCCACGGGAGTTATAACCGTGGGACATTACGTGGCTTCTCTGGCCTTTTTCGTAGTGGCCATGTGTTTAGTGGAGTCCGCTATATCCATACACTATCATAATCAGGGAGAAAAAGACCTGGCTCGAAGATTGGACATGGTTACCGTACCTATATTAGCAGTAGGCTTTATAGTGATAGTCACCGCCATGATACTGGCAGCATGGTAATGGATATCTGATCTTATAAGAGGATATTCTTTTTTTCTTCCTTTTTCCTTCCATTCATAAGTTCCGATCCACCGCAACCTTTATATAGTAGAACCCACAATGTTAAAGTAACATAAGTTAACTAAATACAAATAGAATTTATATTGAATTATAAAGATTTTTTTTACTTTCATTATAAATATAAAAGAATTTATAGGGGGATTTATCATTAAAAACGAAGAAATGAAATTGAAAGTAGCAGAAGCCTTTTCACAGGCAGACGTTGGTAGATCAATTGCTCGTATAGACCCGGCATGCATGGGAAAGCTCGATCTTCTCGACGGAGACATGATTGAAATTGAAGGTCGAAAGCTCACTGCCACCACTGTGGCCTCCTCCCAATCTGACATTGGGTTGGGCATTATAAGGATCGATGGGTACATCCGAAAAAATGCCGGAACATCCCTGGGAGAAGAAGTCACGGTACGAAAGGCAGAAGTTAAAGAAGCACAGAAAGTGGTGCTGGCCCCGGTGGATCAAAAAGTCATGATCCGGGGCGATGTAAGAGGAGCCTTCCGTGGCCGAGTGCTATCTAAAGGAGACATCATTGTAACGGGAATCCGACAACAACAGAGCACCATGCGGGGAAGCCTGTTTGATGAGTTCTTCCGTGATACCATGTCTGATGTCAGCCCCATGGGAGAACTGAAACTGGCAGTGGTAACCACCAAACCAGCCGGAACCGTTAAGATCACAGAAATGACTGATGTTGAAGTTCAAACCGAACCAGTGGACGTGTCCAAACTGGAAGGAGTGAAAACCCTGGTAGATGTCACCTACGAAGACATAGGTGGCCTTAAGGAAGAAGTGAAGAAAGTCAGGGAAATGATTGAAATACCCCTGAAACGACCGGAACTCTTCGAAAGACTGGGAATATCACCACCCAAAGGAGTTTTAATGCATGGACCGCCAGGTACGGGTAAAACCCTGCTGGCCAAGGCCGTGGCTAACGAAAGTGACGCCCACTTCATTGCCATACAGGGTCCGGAGATCATGAGCAAATACGTGGGTGGATCCGAAGAAAAATTACGGGAATTCTTCGAAGAAGCAGAAGAAAACGCCCCATCCATTGTATTCATAGATGAAATAGATGCCATAGCTCCCAAAAGGGAAGAAGTCTCCGGAGAAACAGAACGACGTGTGGTTGCCCAGCTACTAACTTTAATGGATGGACTTAAAAGTAGAGGCCAAGTGGTGGTAATAGGTGCCACTAACCGACCGGATGCTCTGGATCCTGCCCTGCGCCGTGGTGGAAGATTTGACCGGGAAATAGAAATAGGAGTACCAGACAAGGACGGACGCCAGGAAGTCCTTCAGATACACACCCGGGGAATGCCCCTGGATGACAAGGTGGATCTTGATGAAATAGCCGACACTACCCATGGTTTCGTGGGAGCAGACCTGGAAATGCTCTGTAAAGAAGCAGCAATGAGGGTTCTACGTAGAGTACTGCCGGATATCAAAGCCGATGAGGAAATACCCCCAGAAACCCTTAAAAAGATGATCATCAAGAAATCAGACTTCAAAGAAGCTTTAAAAGAAATCCAGCCATCTGCGCTCCGCGAAGTCCTGGTACAGGTGCCGGATATTAAATGGGAGGATATTGGTGGCCTGGAAAACGCCAAACAGGAACTAAGGGAAGCAGTGGAATGGCCTTTAAAGTATCCGGAAAGTTTCGACAAATTCGGAGTCACACCACCCAAAGGTGTACTGATATACGGACCACCAGGTACTGGTAAAACCTTACTGGCCAAGGCTGTGGCCAACGAAAGTCAGGCCAACTTCATAGCAGTCAAAGGACCAGAATTACTCTCCAAATGGGTGGGAGAATCAGAAAAAGGTGTAAGGGAAGTATTCCGCAAGGCCAGGCAAACTGCACCCACCGTCATATTCTTCGACGAAATAGACAGCATAGCCTCAGCCCGGTCTGGCTCCAGCACTGACAGTGGAGTCACCCAAAGGGTGGTAAACCAGTTACTCACAGAAATCGATGGATTAGAAGAGTTACAGGACGTGGCAGTCATTGCCGCCACCAACCGGGTGGACATCATGGACCCGGCACTACTTCGGCCAGGCCGATTTGACCGGCACGTAAAGGTGGATGACCCTGATGAGAAGGCCCGACTGGAAATATTCAAAGTACACACCAAGGACATGCCCCTGGCTGATGATGTGGACCTGGATTACCTGGCTAAAAACACTGCAAAATACGTCGGTGCAGATATTGAAGCAGTCTGCAGGGAAGCAGTCATGTTAACCCTCAGGGAAGACCTTAAGGCCGAAAAAGTCAATATGGAAGCCTTCAAAAAGGCCATGAAAAAGGTCAAAACCGAGGAAAAGGTGGACATGGTGCAGTACCACTAAGGAGATAGCGGAGTCCTAAAAGAGAAGATCTTCATCCACCGGATCTTCTCTATTTTTTTTTATTTACCCTGTATTTAACTCAAATATCCTTATTTTCATATTTATTCTTTGTTCAGTCCGGAATTCTTTTTAATTTTAATTAATATCATTATTGGCATTGTTTAGAATTCGTTTTGTTCTTTATTTATAGATGAAATTATCATTTAACCGGGAGACTTATTATATAAGAATGGAGAATTAACATCTATAATTGGTAATATATTTTATGAATTATTCATTGAATATGATTTAACGGTGATACAATGCCTTATAAAGTAAAAAGTATGGATTTAGCCCCTCAGGGTAGAAAGAAGATTGAATGGGTCCAGAGACACATGCCAGTACTGGAAACCATTAAAAAACGTTTCGAAGAAGAAAAACCCTTTGAGGGAATCACCATAGGTTCTTGCCTGCACCTGGAACCCAAAACCATCAACCTGGGTTTAACACTCCAGGCCGGAGGGGCAGAAGTGGCAATGACCGGATGCAACCCGCTCTCAACCCAGGATGATGCCACGGCCGCTGGTGCCAGTCTGGGTCTTAACATGTATGGCTGGAGGGAACAGACCAATGAGGAGTACTACCAGACCATCAACATGGTACTGGATCATGAGCCCGACATCATCATTGATGACGGAGCAGACATGATATTCATGATCCACAAAAAAAGAAGGGATGTTCTGGACAAGATCAAGGGAGCCTGTGAAGAAACCACCACTGGAATTCACCGGTTAAAGTCCATGCACGCCGATGGTGCCCTGGAATTTCCGGTGATAGCAGTAAACGACGCCTACACCAAGTACCTCTTTGACAACCGCTACGGAACCGGACAATCAACCTTTGACTCCATAATGGGATCCACCAACATCCTCATAGCCGGAAAAAACGTGGTGGTATGTGGATACGGATGGTGCGGTCGAGGAATAGCCATGCGCGCCCAGGGACTGGGGGCCAATGTAATTGTAACTGAAGTTGATCCTATAAGGGCATTGGAAGCGCGAATGGACGGTTACCGGGTCATGACAGTACACGAAGCAGTTAAACACGCTGACATCCTGGTTACGGCCACAGGAAACGTGGATATTGTCTCTGGTGATGACTTTAAGGTAATGAAGAATGGCTGTATAATGGCCAACTCCGGCCACTTCAACGTGGAGATAAACCGTGAAGACCTGGACCAGATGGCAATAGCGCAGAAAAAGATGAAACCCGACATCGATGAATTTGTCATGGATGATGGTCGCAGATTATATCTCCTGGCCGATGGAAGGCTGGTTAACCTGGCTGGTGAAAGAGGACAGGGTCACCCTGCTGAGATCATGGACCTGAGCTTCGCCATGCAGGCCTTATCTGCTGAACAGCTGGTAAACACCCCTATGGAAATTGGAGTTCACAAAACTCCAGATGAAGCAGACATGAGGGTGGCCAGACTTAAATTAAAAGCAATGGGCATCGAAATCGATGATTTAACCGAAAAACAGGTTGAATATCTGGAAGGATGGGAACACGGAACCTAACCGGTTTTCACCTATTTTTTGTATAATTCTTTTTTTAAATAAATGACGAAATTGAATCACAACTTAAAAAAATAACCAGGGGCAAGGGAACGTAATGGAAACGACCTATTCGTGGGAAACTGGTGGTAAAGGCGGAACTTCCCGCCTGTTGGTGGGTGGAATACATGGCCAAGAGGGTTCGAGCACTATTAAAGTCATTGAGGTTGCTAAAGATATTAGTGTCCCGGAAGGACGCTGGGCACTCTACAATTTCCCTCCCAGTCCCTACCTGAGCACCCTGGATCCCCTTTATTATCTTTCTCTTGCAGGTAGCAAGCTGGTAAGCATCATTCAGGAGAATAAACCAGATATATTCCTAGAACTGCACTGTTACCATCCAGATAGTTATTTTAAACTCACCAAAGGAGACAGAAAGGATTTTTTCGGAGTTCCTGGCCTGGTGGAACTTGAAAATGGAGTGTTGATGGGTTCTGTTTCTCCCCTGATTCGTTCAGTATTTTTTGCTCTTAATGATTTCCCATTTGTCCTGGAAATCCCCTGCAACCCATCGAAAGAAGCATTAAAAAGCTGTCAGAGGATCATGGAGATAATTGCCAGCTCCAGCAACCGCAGAGAGATCCTGCAAAAACTGGGTCAAATTTACCCCAGGCAGGTCCAGCAACTGGATGATTATTTTAAAGAGTATACTGAGAATTTCCATCCCGCTTTCGTGGAAATTAAAAAGAGAGCCATGGAAACTGATTTAAAGAGTTATCAGGACCTGGATAAATTAATAACTGAAGTGGTAAAGCAGGAGGATTATGATTTAAATCTCCGACAGATAAAACAGTTGGAAGGTGCATTTCTGATTTTTAAGGAATATAGTTCATTCTGGTGTTGTAAAACAGCCCAAATTTAAATTAATCACCGTTATATAGGGGATTAACTCAATCGAGTGATGCTAAATGACCTATTTTAAAATCATCGACAAAGAGGAAGGAATCAACCGGCTTTTCATTGGAGGAGTGCACGGCAAGGAAGGTTTAAGTACCCTAAATGCCCTTCAAAAGATCCAGGACAGTGACGTGGATGAAGGTAAACTGGTGATCCACAACTGTGATACCAGTCCCTACCGGAGCACCCTCGATCCCCGGTACTATGAATCCAAGGTAGGTAAGGAAGTCCTGTACCTGATTAACCACTACAACCCCCAGATATACGTGGAAGCACATTGTTATAGGAAAGAAAACTACCATAAACTGACTTCTCCGGAAAGATGGAATGAACAAGGAGTTCCACCCCTTATAGATCTGGGTGAAGGTGTACTGATAGGTTCGGCCTCTCCCAACATCAGAACGACTCTTTTTACCAGAAACGATGTTTGTATCACCCTGGAAATGCCATGTAATCCTTCAAAAGATTCTTTAAATGTTTACCTGGATGTTTTAAGGATCATGGCTGGCTCCAGTAGCCGGGATGAGGTGGAAAAAAAGATGAGAAAGAATTACCCTTCCCAGGTGGAAAGGGCCAGCAGGTATGCTCAGGAGTTTTTCGGGAATTATCCTCCCTTTTAGAGGGTCTACTTTACTGTAAGGGATTTAATCTGTCCTTTTTTGCAGGGGATCTGATCCTTTGACCCTCAAAAATAAATAATAATCCTTAACTCTTAAAATAATAATCCCCAACCCTTAAAAATAAAATTATCTAGAACCACTGTTCCAGGCTGCTCTGGGTGGTTTCCAGTTTTTTCAGTTTGTCCACGGCAGTCAATACCCTGTCTTCGGAAAAATCATGTTCTCGGCATAAGAACTCCACAATTTCTTCTGGATTGGCCTTCTGCCATTTCAACTGGTAGTGGGATTCAACTTCATGGTTGAGGAACATATCCCGTAAAATATCCGGATCAACATCCAGCTCCACATCCAAGTGTTCCAGGGCATGATATATGTCGCCGTGTTTTTTAATGAGTTTCAAACCCTTCTTTGCCCCAATACCTTTGATTCCCTGGTTGAAATCTGTACCTACCATTATGGCCAGATCCACCAGTTGCTGGCGGGTTACATCCAGATTTTTCAGGATCTTATTCAGCTGGATGAGTTCTGGAGAGGCCTGGCCCCCACTGATGGTCAGGTTCTTAACCATGCGGGAAGCTCCGAATAAAATACAATCGTAATCCTGGGAGGCCACACACCAAGCATCACCACGTTCCACCATATAAGAGGCCTGGGCTTCTCCTTCCCCTTTAGCCTGGATATAAGGGATTCCCATGAGTTTAAGAAGCTTTTTGGACCCTTCCACGATTTCGGGAGACATGCGTGAAGATCTCACCGCAAATTTTCGGGCATCATCCAAACGCCCTTCTTCCAGAGCTTCTTTCCATCTGCGTTCTGATTCCTCTTTGATCTCTTTCCTTTTCTGTTGAGTCTCCTTTTTAAGAGCACTGGACCGCCCGTCAAAAACATAAACCGGTTTCATTCCCTTTTCTACCAGGGAAGATGTACGATACAGTATTCCACTAAAATGCGAGGTCACTCGCCCGTTCTGGTCTTTGAGAGGGGTGCCGTCTAGCTGGCGAATACTGGAAAGAAACTGGTAAATAACATTCGCTGCGTCCAGAGCCACCACTTTACCATTAAGATCCTCAAACCTGATTTCTTCGGAAGATACAATATCCTTGAACTTCACTCCCATAGTATGCGCTCTCCAATAAGGTCTAAAATTATAATTGGGAAATAAACAACAGTAGGAATTTATTTAATATTATTTTTTAATGAAGAATATTTAAATCCACATGGTATTTTAATGGTTCTCCTTGATTATTCGGGGGATGTTTATTTGGGGATTAATAAAAAGGGAATTTAATCTTCAAACAGGGTATGGGGGAAGGTTTCCATTAACCACACCAGTATCTGGTTTTTGTGGATTATGTTGTAGGTCCTCCTTAACATCCGGGTGTTGGTGTGGAAGATATCCACCATTTCTGGCTCTGGTTCTTCCAGTGAAACTGATTTTATCTCCCTGCGGGATTCAATGTCGTGTTTACGGAGGATGCGACCAATTGGAATATCCGCCCGGATTAAATCCTCTTTAAAATCATTATCTAATCTTTCCAGGGGTATCATGGAAATGGCATATATCAGGGGTTCCTGGCCCTCAATAACCACCACCCGGTAGTTGATGGTGTCCCCCACCTCAATATCCAGGAGAGAGGCAGCTTCCTCATCTGCTTCCCGGAATTCCTGAACCAGTGTCCTTATACTAACATGTCCCTTGAGCACGTCCAGAATGGTGGTTACTGATCCATCCGTGGCCAGAAGTATCTTCTGTGCACTAGAAAGATTTCCTAACTCGTCTTCAATCTGTTTTATTCCTTCAAATATTTTAGGGTCCATTTTTATTCACCGGGGTTTCTTATTTCACCGTGAATAGCAGAGTAAGCCACCACTGCCGGGTTAGCCAGGTACACCTCAGATAGGGGATCTCCCATACGTCCCACGAAGTTACGGTTAGTAGTGGAGATGCACACCTCTCCGGCAGTTAAAACACCCATATGGGCTCCTAAACAGGGCCCACATCCGGGGTTAATGATAATGGCTCCAGCATCCAGGAATGTTTCAATGATCCCTTCAGCTATTGCTGCCTGATAGATTCGGCGAGAAGCCGGTGACACGATGAGTCTAACATCTGGATGAACTTTTTTATTTTCCAGTACCTGAGCAGCCATGCGCAGGTCTTCCAGCCGACCATTGGTACAGGAACCAATGAAGGCCTGGTCAATTGATTCTCCAGAAACATGGGAAACAGGGTGGACATTATCCACATTATGGGGACAGGCGACCTGAGGTTCAAGGTCATCCACCGGGAAGTGCAGTGATTTTTCGTAGACAGAATCAGGATCCGAAGTGAATATCTGGAAATTTTCCACATTTCGCTCCTTTAAATACTTTAAAACAGACTGGTTGGGTTCCATTATCCCATTTTTCGCCCCGGATTCCACCGCCATATTACACATGGTCATTCTGCCCGCCACATCCATATCCTGAACTGTACTGCCACAGAATTCCAGGGTCTTGTAGGTGGCACCGTAGGAACCTATACTCCCTATTATATGGAGAATCAGGTCTTTGGCAGTAACATGTTCCCCTAAAATTCCATCAACTTCAATCTGGAATGCTCCGGGAACCATGAACCAGGTTTTACCGGTTGCGTAGACCACAGCCACATCAGTGGCACCCATACCCGTGGCAAAGGCTCCAAAGGCTCCGTAAGTACAAGTGTGAGAATCAGCACCCACCACTACCATACCTGGCTTGATGAAACCCTCTTCCGGGAGTACCTGGTGGCATATTCCTTCTCCATGAGTGTACAGATTTTTAATTCCCTGTGTCCTGGCGAAATCCCTGGTCACTCTCTGGAATTCAGCAGAACCCATAGTATTAGCCGGTAGGTTGTGGTCGTAGACCATGACGATTTTATCTGGATCCCAGACCTGGTCGGCAATCTTGTTGAAGGTGTTAATGGTAGGCGGGGAGGTTCCATCGTGGCTCATGGCCAGATCAACCTCTACTTCAATGATCTCTCCGGGTTGAACTTCTTTTGCTCCAGAAGCTCTGGCAAGTATTTTTTCAGTGATATTCATAACTAAAACACCGTTAATCTGGGTAAAAATATTTAATTCATTCCTCTTTAATTTAAGAGTTATCGCAGCTTCCGTGATTTAGAACTCAAATGGCCCTCGGACTGAGCGTACAATTTCATTGAAAACTTTATCATTGATGTATTTCCCTTCTTCCCTTTTTTCCTTTACCTTTCCCACGATCTTGCACAGTTCATCTTTACTAACCGCGATCCCGCATTCATCCAGTTTGGCTTTTACTGCCCGACATCCTGAATGTTTACCCAGCACGATCTGTCTCTGATGACCAATTAGTTCCGGTAGGAATGGT
>NZ_JARVXG010000054.1:42500-68962 GCF_029848115.1 Methanobacterium formicicum
ACCCCTACAGTTAGTAATGATATTAAAATTGCCGCTCTGTTAGCTGCTACCATAGCTTCCTTTTTCACCCCATTCATGGGATCGTCAGTTAACATTGCCCTCCCTTCCATTGGACTGGAATTTGGTGCTGATGCCATCCTCCTAAACTGGGTGACCAATGGATTTTTACTGGCAGCCGCCATATTCGCTGTACCCTTTGGGAGAGTGGCCGATATACACGGTATGAAGAGGATATTCACCTACGGGCTGGCCATATTCACGTTGGCCTCTTTGTTCTGTGCCCTCTCACCCTCAGCCTACTTCTTGATTGCCTCCCGGATACTGCAGGGAATTGGTACCGCCATGATCTTCGTAACTGGACTGGCCATAATCACCTCAGTTTACCCACCCCAACACAGGGGAAAGGCTATTGGGATTAACGTAGCAGCAGTTTACGTTGGTTTATCATTTGGTCCTGTTTTAGGGGGTTTAATGACTCAGTACCTTGGATGGAGGAGTTTATTTTTATTAATGGTTCCTTTCGGGCTTCTGGTTATAGGTATAGTCTTCTGGAAACTCCATGATGAATGGGCTGCCTCTAAGGGAGAAAAATTCGACTACTGGGGTTCCATACTCTACAGTTTAATGCTTTTCCTGGTGATGTACGGTTTTTCCAGTTTACCCCAGATAGATGGCTGGGCCATGTTAATACTGGGAGTGGTGGGCTTCTTGGCATTCATCCGATGGGAACTCCGGGCCAAGAGTCCCGTATTCAATGTAAGGTTGTTTAAAAATACTGCATTTACCTTTTCCAGCCTGGCTGCTCTCATTAACTACAGTGCCACCTTTGCCGTTACCTTACTCTTAAGCTACTACCTCCAGTACATTAAGGGACTGGAACCACAGACCGCGGGCATAATACTGGTGGCTCAACCCATAATTATGGCCATAACTGCCCCTATTGCTGGTAGAATGTCTGATCGTATTGAGGCACGGCTTATAGCCACCGCGGGAATGGCTACAGTAACTATTGCTCTGTTTACCATGACCTTCATTGACTCCACCACTCCTATCACCAACATAATCCTGGGATTGGCGGTGCTGGGACTGGGATTCGGACTATTCTCCTCACCAAACACCAACGTGATAATGGGCTCTGTGCAAAGAAAATTCTACGGAGTGGCCTCAGCAACGGTGAGTACCATGCGGCTCATTGGTCAGACCCTGAGTATTGGAATAGCCACTCTGGTCTTTTCCTTGTTAATTGGGAGAGTCCAGATAACTCCTGATCAGTTCCCGGCACTAATGGAGAGTATACAGTTATGTTTTGTAGTTTTCACTGCCCTTTGCTTTATAGGGGTCTTTGTCTCCTGGTGGAGGGGCAAAAGAAAAGATGTGGAATGATTTAACCAAGTAAGGTTAAATCAATTCTCTTTAATTTAAACTAAATTCAACTAGACTTCAATTATTTACTTCTATTTTTTGATAGAATCTCTGAATTTATTTTTTTAAAGGTCTTACTAAAAATTTAATTATTGAATACCTTAATTCTCTTTATAGTTTCCGTTAATAACTAATTTTATTAGAGTTAAAGAGAAATGAAGAAAAATTAGTGGTCTATTTTAAGCGATCCCATAGTTGATTCATGTTGGAGGTCATTATTTGTTCTAAAGGTACTGTGGGCATTACCACCCACATCATAATCGTTCCAACCATAACACTTTGGGTCATCAGTGCGAGTTCAGTGGGGTCAGTATCGTTCCTTATTACTCCCTGGGATATGCCTTCCTCAATGACTTCCTTGTTGAATTCAAGTAGATTATAATAAAATTTGGTGTAATGTTCCTTAATTATGTCGTATTTGTGGACACCTTCTATTAATAATATGTGTAACGCTCTGTAATCAATGCCATTGGAGTTTTCCATAATTTCCGTCTTGTTACTGGCGTTTAAATCAGCCCCCACCAGGGTCAGCACTACTTTTTTCAATTTTTCCTGTGGATCCCCCTGGAAGTGTTTAATCTGTTCTACAGTTGAATTAAAATAGTTAAATATATATTTTTCAATAACTGCGACCATTAAGGAATCTTTACTATCAAAATGGTAATAAAAGCCGCCAGTGGTAATATTTGATGCTTTTATAACTTCATTTAAGGAAACACTCGCAAATCCTTTTTCCAGAAAGAGATTGAAGGCGGTTTGGAGAATTCTAGATTTGGTGTCCATAGATCATCATCTATGTTTTTTTAGTTCTTCCTATAAGATCATTTGGAACCTAACTATAATAATTAATCGTTACAAACAGAACAATCGCTAGGTTTTTTAGGGGGATAAGTCCCATGGTTATACATACAACCCAGAAGAATTACTGGGAAAGATGTCTGGCAAAATTAACCTAAACACACTAGGAGGGATTAAATGGAAAATTACTGTGATTTAAAGGGGAAAGTGGCCGTGGTGACCGGTGCTTCCGGTGGTCTGGGAGCAGATGCCGCCCGGGCCTATGCAAAACAAGGTGCAGATGTAGCACTTCTGGCCCGGAGAAAAGAAAGATTGGAGGCCCTGGCTGAGGAAATCCGATCAACCGGACGAAGGGCCCTGGCAGTTCAGTGTGATGTGGCTAATGAGGAAAGTGTGGAAAAAGCTATTGAAGAAGTGATTGGTTACTTTGGAAAGATAGATATCCTCCTGAACAATGCCGGAGTGGCAATTCGTGGGGGAGTGTGTGATTTATGCGTGGAAGAGTGGGACATGGGAATGGATGTAAATGTTAAAGGAATTTTCCTGGTCTCCAAACACGTCATCCCCCACATGATTGAAAATAAGTACGGAAAAATCGTGAACACCAGTTCCATCAACTCCATTGCCGGAGACAAGGATGACATGTTCATACGCCACGTTTACAATGCATCAAAAGCAGCAGTTCGTGGACTGACCATGGGAATGGCTTGTTCCTACGGGAAATACGGAATAACCGTAAATGCAGTTGGTCCTGGTCTTTTTGAATCTGAAATGACCGCCGACACTCTTTTTAAATCTGATGAGTTCCTAAAAGCATACAGCAGGATCGTACCCCTCAACCGTCCGGCCCGGAAAGGAGAACTAAATGGAGCAATCCTATTCCTATCATCGGATGCTTCCTCCTACATAACCGGACAGACCATCTTTGTGGACGGTGGATTCTCCATAGTCTAGTTAAAATGGTTAAAAATTTTAGTATATTCTTTTTATTTTTTTTCAAATCCGGTAGGGGGATTTTAATTCTTTTTTCCCTGTTGCTGTCTTAACGTATTCTTCTTTATCTTTTAGGATTTCCTTTAGCTTAGGATTCCACCAGGAAAGATATCCCTTCCTCTTTTTCGATCTTCATGATGTTATCAGCGGCATCCTCCAGATCTGCATCGTGGGTGACAATGATCATCTGGGGTATGATGGACATTTTTTTCAAAAGATCAATCAGTTCCTGTCTCCGGTAGGCATCCAGGTGAATGGTGGGTTCATCCAGCATGATAAGCTCTAAACTCCCTCCAGAAAGTACCTGAGTTATCCCCAACCGCAGGGCAAGGGCCACGGCTATCTTTTCCCCTCCGCTGATCATGTCCAGGTTGCTTTCCCCACTGGGGCCGTAGATGGTTACATCGTAATCTTCATCCAGCCGCACATCAGAGTACTCGAAGTTGAATTTTTCGAATAACTCTCTTGTCTTTTCCTCTATAAGTGGCCGGGAAACGTTTCTCAAATCCTTCTGAACTCCATCTTTACTGAAAAGATCCCGAATGAGATTCAGCAGTTTTAAAAAGTCCTTAAGGTTCTTTAATTCCTTTTCATACCCTTTAAGGGAATTCAATTTATCCTCTATTTCCTGGAGGGAGCGGGATAGCTGGTTGAGTTCCCCTACACTTAACTGTTTCTGGCCATTGAGTTCCATTAATTCTGCGTTTTTCAGCTCCCATTCCCTTTTAACCCGTTCATGATTTTCTTTATTGTAGTTTAAACTGGTAATTTTGTTTTTAATATTATCCAACTCTTCACGGGTTTCCCGAATAAGGTTCTGATTTTCCTGAATCCGTGAGTTGAGGGAATCTTTCTGGCTGACCTCACCCAACAAATGTTGATATGTCTGGGCCTGTTTTTCCAGATAAGCTATTTCTCCCGGGAGATCTTCCACACTGTCCCTGGCAATTTCCATAAGGGCACTGATCCTGTTTTTTAAATCGCGTACCCCGGTGTTAACATCTTCTAACTTAAGCGATTGTTCCTCGTAATCTCCAAGTGACTCTAAAGAACCACGAGCACCGAGATATTTCTCATAATTTGCCTTAATGGATGCCAGGTCTGATTTTTTGCCCTTTATATCCCGTTCAATGTTCTCCAGAACAACTACCTTCTTCTGCAGTTCCTGGATACTGGAGTCAATATTGTTGATCTCTTCCTGGTCGTGATCTGCGGATTTTAAGTATTCTTTCAGTATTCCCAAATTTATACTCTGGATTTTTGACTGCTGGAAATCCAGAACCTTCTTTTCATTTTCAAGGGCCTTCAATTTAACTCCCAAATCTGCAGCCAGTGATTGATTATTGTCTATTTCTAAATTATAGTCACCTATAAGTTCTTCCCTCTTCTGGGGGGTTATATCTGATTTGCAGATAGGGCACTGATCTTTAACCAGTTCCAATTCTTTAATGGGCTTTTCCAGGTTCTCATTTTTAACCTGGAGATTGGATAACTCTCTTTTAATGTCCTGAATAGCCTCCGAGGCCTCAGAAATCTGTGCCTCCAGCTGGGGTTTAAACTGGGATAGGTGCTTTTCAAAGGATTCCACCGAGTCAAAACTTGTACCCAGGACTTGGTTAGATTTTTCAAGAACATCCCTCACTTTTTCCAGGGATTTTTTAAGTTTAATCTCAATTTTAGACTTCCTTTCATGGTACTGGTCAATAAGGACTCTGCTTCCCTCAAACTGGTCCCGTGCATACTGCAAATTATTAATTTCATCATCTAAAAGAGAATAATCATTGTAATACTGCTCATTTTCATCTAAAACATTTTCAAAATGTTTAATATCATTCAAGGTTTTATTAAGACTTTCTTTATCCTTTTTTAAGTGTTTAAGGTCTTTAAGTGCATCATCCAGACTTTTCAAAACATCCAACTTCTTCAACTGAGGTTTTATGCGATCAATTTCTTCTTCTTTAACTGTAATATCATTTAACTGCTTTTCAAGGTCATTTTGAGTTTTTTCCAGCTGATGAAGGAAGTCTTTTTTGGATTCCTGGAGGGTGGTGGTGTTTTCAAATTCCACATTTCTCTTATCCAGAATTTCCTTCTTATCCCGGAGCAGGTTGGACTCAATGATATTTTCCTCTCGTTTAAGGTTGATCTGTTTAATTTTCTGGGTTAATTCCTTTTCTTTTTCCTTTTTTACCTTGAATCCTTCTTTTAAATCTTTGAAAGATTCTATCTTACCTTCCAGTCTAATCTTCTGTTCACTGTACTTGTCCAGAATGATTTTCATATTTTTCCAGGCTTTTTCCAGGGAATCAATCCCAAGAAGCCTTCCAATCATCTGTTTCTTTTCTGATGCTGTTTTTTCAACCAGATCGGCTATTTCACCCTGCCGCACATAGACTGCATTGAGGAACAAGTCCCCGTCCATCTCTAATAGGTTTTGAACTTCCTGGGTGACCTGTTTATCCCCAGAAATCAGAGGTTGGAACCTATCGCCTTCTTTTATCTTCATGATAGCCTTGGAGGCAGTTTTTGTCCGTTCCCGCAGTACCCGGTAGCTTCGGCCGTGGGCCGTGAACTGGATCTCAACTGACATCCTCTTCTGGCCGGTGGTTATGAGATGTTCAATTTTTTTACTGGTGTACTGTTTAAAGAGTGCAAAGCTCACTGCTTCCAGTATACTGGACTTACCTGCACCATTTCCACCTATTATTATGGATATCCCGGTGTCAAATTCAATACGGGTATCACGGTGAGATTTAAAGTTCGTCATATGGAGGCTTTCAATGATCATATAAATCCTCGTAGAAATTGTGGGCAATGGTCTCCGCGGCCTTGAAATCACCGTCTGAAAGTTCTTTTAGTAGTCCGGTTCCAAGTTCGGTGACTTTTTCACTGTTAAAATCCTTAAGATTGTGTTCAATCATTTTTTTAATATCCAGTGCTTCTTTTCCCTTTTCAAAAGGATTCTCATCCTCTTTAATTGCGGTGGGTCGGTAGTTGGAACGCACTGCCAGACAGGTTTCGGATAAAGATTGGTTTAAAGTCTCATAAACCTCGGAACGGTTGAAATTTCCACCTTCCACCGTAACCATCAGTATGGGTTTCCTCTGGAGACTGTTGGTGTACTCTTTTATCCGGTTTAACTCATCCTGAAGTTCACTGTAGCGTATGGTTTCTTTTATAAACTCACGGGGAAGTTTCAGGTCAATATTTTCAATCTCTGGCATATCTCCACTGATATCCACCAGATAAAATCCTTTACCATTCTTCCTGTAGCCTTCAACTTCATTGGAGCGCCATATCTCAGTGGAACCAGGGTAAGCCAGTTTACCTTCCCCAAAGTCATCCACCACCCTTTCGTGGATATGGCCAAAGGCACAGTAGTTGAAGTTCTGGGGCACATCCCCAATTTTGATCTCATATTCGTAGGGGATGTAACGGTCGATTCCCTGGTGAAGAACCAGTATTCTCTTTCCATAATCCAGGGATGATTTTTCAATAGTCTGCAATCGTTCTACCAGTTGTTTGGCATGGTATTTAGATGCATAGGGAGCACCCCCAATGAAAACGTCACCCACTGTGTAAAATGGTTGGTTGGGGCTTATGAGTTTCAGGCCGAAGTCTTTATACAGGATTTGGGGAGGTAATGCATTTTTACGCATCACCACATCATGGTTCCCGGCAATGGCATAAATGGGGATATTGGCCTCTTTTAACTTTAAAATACCCTTTTGTGCTGTGAGCAGTGCCCGGGTTGGTGGCCGGGAGTACTCGAACAGATCCCCGGAGTGGATGACAAAGTCTGGCCTTTCCCGGATTATTTCCTCAATGGCCTGGTCAAAAACTTCGAAAAAATCATTTTCACGTTCAGTGAGTCCGTACTGACGGTAACCCATATGGGTGTCTGCCAGATGGGCAAATTGCATCAGTAATCTCCTCCCAGATCTTCATATTCTCTTTTCTGTTCCTCGAGGATTTTCTCCTCCATTTCATGGGATTTTGCCCATTCATCCACGATGTTCAGGTCCCCTCCGGTTACTTTTCCCTGGAATTCATCGATCTTCACCAGGGTGGGAATGCGGGTCATTAAACCCAGTATTATAGCTTCCCCAATGTTCAGGGAGGGTAGCTGGGCAATGAGATCATCACTCAGGCTTTCACTGGCACGCTGCACATGGTTCTGGTCAGTTGGTTCCACCAGGCGCAGGATGATCATGTTGTTGGCCTGGGATAAGGCATCAGAATCCAGTGACTTGGGACTTTGACTCACCAGGCACAGGCCCACCGAAAACTTACGTCCTTCACGAGCTATTCTACTGATCCACAGTTTAGACTCGGTTTTCCTGTTCTGTGGAGCCAGGATATGTGCTTCTTCCAGGATCAAGAATATGGGGAATGCCAGACCCTCTCCTGTTCTCAAAAATTCTTTCCTGCTCTTTAGAACGTTGCGGAGGATATGGCTGACCACTACATCCGATGCAAACTCATCCACTGGCCCCAGATCCAGAATATTGGCCTTTCCCACCTTAAGGTTGTCAATGATGTCCTTGGCCTCCAGACTGAGTATGTTACCATACTTATCTTTCATATGCTCTAGTTTGTTTAAAACATCGGCTATGGACTTTTTATCTGCAGAGTTAGTGGATTTAGCGTCAGGATCCTCAGATTCAGCTAGCCAACCTTCTAATTTATTCATGATCAGGGCCAGGAAATCATTACCCGTAGCTGAACCCTGCATAAGGCTGTTTTTTGCGGATTTATAGGCCTTTAAGAAGTACCTCTCCTGGACATAGGCATTAGGGGGAATATTGGCCAGCTTCTTGATTTCCCCAAAGGAGAGATACAGGGGGTTGATCTGGGGATACATTACATTGACTTTATCCTGGCCAAAATCAGTGTTCACGTACTCCGAGTGCATGTCAAATATTAAAACACTACCCTTTACCTTAAGGAGACCATCCACAATAACGGAAACAGTGTTGGACTTTCCGGCACCGGTCATGGCCAGAACAGCCAGATGCCTTGATACCATTTTATTGATATCCACTTCTATACCCACTTCCTCCTGGGTTATCAAATTTCCCAGCTTTAAACCGTACTTGTCCACCTTGAATATCTTTTTTAGAACCTCAGAATCCGCCACCTGGATCTCGGTTCCAGGGGGAGCCGGTGTCCGGGGAATGCGCAGGTCATGGTTAATATCACCCAGGATTTTAACACTTCCCCTAACGTAATGATCGTCCCCTTCAATGGCTTTTATCTTTTCAATGGTTAAAGGGTCGTATATGTTGTCGTTTATGGAAACACTGCCCCTGACCAGGGATTCGATCATTCCCAGCACGTTTTTACCATCGTAATTCAGGGTGACATATTCCCCTACCCGTGGCATTTCCTTGGAGATGAAACTCACATTAACCAGTGAGGTTTCACCTATGCATCGTCCAATGACTTCATTCATTTAACATTTCCCTCCCACTCTTCTCCAGGAATCCCATTATCTTGGAAAGATTATTCAAATCATTTTTACGGATCACAACATCATTATGGGCCTTTTTTAGGAGTAATGGATATCCTTCTGCACTTATATTCTTTATAGCTTTAAGTAACACTTTTATATCCTCTTCTGTAGCACGGTAAGGTAATTCAAACTTCAAAATATTCTTATGATCCTCCAGTCGGGCGTAGAAAATAGTGAAGGTCAAACTCTTCAGGAAACTGTTTCGAACCGGGAAATCATGTTTAACCCCAGAAACACTGGAATATCTGGGCCGGGAGTACCCCTGCTTTTTACTGTGTATGTCAAATATAGCCATGTCTGGTATTTTTGTATTGAAATACTCGGTACTGGTGGATGTTTTGGAGATAGCCACGATTTTTTCCCTTTGTTCCATTAACTCACTTATCACCAGAAGGTTTTCCAGGTTTTCCAGGTAGATCATTGGTTCTACATCCTCCTCAAATTCACCTTCAATATTATTGGCAAATTCAGAGGAGGTTATACTGACCTTAGGAGAATTTTCTAGTTTTGCTTCGAGCAAAGGTAGATATTTTCCCCTTATAATCTCTTTGACCTGTTCTTTGAGTTCTCTTTCAATGGGAAAAGGTCGGATAATGTTTCCCAGAAGGGACCCATCAAAGAGGAATAAATCCACCTCGTATTCATTTAGCATACGCAGGGCGTTTTTAATTTCGAATATGCCCATATAACTCCTTAAACGGTCTTCAACATATTTATGGTGGGATATGATGTCAATTTCTGAGCTTTCAATCCTTTTGAGGCCGTCAGGGGTGTGAATTATTCCCTCCGCATCGATGGCATAGAAAATGAAGGGTAAAAATCTCCTTTTATTTATACTGCCGTCCCCGGCAGCGATATTTGCATTCAAACTACTCTCTTCAAAGTGATAATCAACCCACTGCTGGGAAGCATCTACCCGGGAGTATTCCATTTCCCCTAATTTCTGTTTGATGCTTTCTCTCTTTTTCAAAGCCTTTTCATAAAGTGAATCCAGCATTTGATCCCTCAAAATTAATATAAGTTTTGTTCTGTGAGTTTTTAGGATAAATAAGCGGATAATGATATTTCCGCATTGTTATAACTATATTTGCCTACCTGATTTAAATCTTTATTTTAATATATGGCGGTAACCAATCTATGATTATGAACTTTCTCACCTCCCAACAGAAAAGGGTCTTAAACGGCATTAAATACTTCCACGCAGAATACCAGGGAGGAATCCCCTATAAAATCCTCAAACTCGACCTGGACATGAGTGAAGAGGATCTTAACCCTATTTTAGAACATCTGGAGAAAGAAAATTACATATCTCGCCGGGAGGGGTTCATCTACCTGGAAAAAGACCGGAAGAGTAAAGAAAATGAAGCGGCCATTCACCAAGAAACACCATTAGGAGAATCTTCAAAAGAAACAGTTGAAAACAATGCCCGTGATGTGTCTTCAACTGAGAAAGGCAAGGTTAACGAAACGTTTGATGCTGTGAAAGACGTTGATAATGCTCCAAAAGAGGTTACTCCTGCTCCCACCAGTACAGAAGATGTTACCCCTTCAGATACACCTGTTGAAGTTAGTAACGAGAGTGAAATGGATTCTGTAACTAGTGATGTTCCCCTTGAGGAAGAGGGTGCTAAGGGGGAGGAAGAGAGCAAAGAAACAGATGAATTAGAAGATAGGTTCTCGGAAAAGGAACTGGAATCCATGGAATTAATCCAGAAACTGGTGGATGAATCGGGGAAGATCTCCCGTACCCTACTGGAGGGAAACCTCCTCTACGGAGAAATGGAACTGACTGATATCCGTATGTACAATCTCATAACTTCACTGGAAAATAAGGGAGTTTTGAGGAAGTTCACCCTTACCGACGGGGAGTACTATAAATTCACACCCTAAGGACATTCGCAGTTAATTATTTTTTTTTTGTCACGATTTTATCATTTTTTTCAAAGGCAAAGCTTATTAATAGATTGAAGATGATCTATTATTACAGATAAAACCTGGGAGTCAGTGTACCTTGAGTTGCACGTAAAAAGGGAGATATTTTAAAAAATAAATATTTGACCTTTAAAGTACTCCCAGGTACTGGACTATTCTTTTATAATTCAAATAACTTACAATCCATATCTATAAGATCAACGTAAGAATGGTTTCTATGTTCGAAGCTCTGGAAATAGGACCATGCAATTATATCTACAAACTGTAATCCTTCCCATGAATTGGAATTACTATGATAAATTTCAACATTTCCCAATTCAGAACCTTCATTTAGATTATCTAAGAAATAGTTATCAAATTCCTGTCTAAGCGTTTGTTTTCCCTTTGATCTGTCAATTCTAATTATGATATTGTCCTGAATTTTTATTTGCTTAGCTAAAGCACCTGCAATATAATTATATAAACTATTTAAATCTTTTTGATGAAATAATCTTTTATTTGTTCTTTTTTCAAAAACAACGCAATGTAGCTTGGCTCCCACTACATTGTTTAGTGCAGTGATCATGTGTTTTATCACCGCATCGGAAGAACTATTGGCTTTGATTTCATTTGCCTTTTTTAACTCTTTCTTAAATTTGTTCCTTCTCATATTCTTGATGATCTTTCTAAGCGGTTGAGTATCTTCTACTAAAAGGGAGGCTATTATCAGATAATTGGATCCTCTTATTCCCGGATCTCCTGACTCATCTAAAAACATGTATTTCAAAAGATCATCCCTAAATGTAATGTATAAAAGAAGTAGTTAGATCCATATAAAATTTATTAATTATATTAATAATTTTATTATCTAACCTTAAATCGGAGAAGAGTTTTCAAAAGACAAAATAATCTATGTCCATTTATAGGGATTGAACTCTGATGGGGGAATGTACATCACCTCAGCGTAGCCCTTCTTCAGGAGAGCCTGGTTGAGGTTCACTCCATCCACGTAGACCACAGCCAGGGCACGGCTGTATTTGTCCTTGTTTTTAGCATTATCGATGTCCAGGCCTACGGTTTTGCCCAGGCACATGGTCTTGACGTAATCTTTGGCTTCCTGGTATCCTGGTTCTCCCCTTTCCGGGGTGTTAACACCCACAAAACGCACTCTACCCACTCCCTCCACATCGATGGTGTCTCCGTCCACCACCTTGTAACAGTTACCACTAACCTCGGCCTGGGGGTTGGTGGAGCTACTGGTAGTGGTAGGAACGGCCGTGGTGCTGGAGTTGGTGGTGTTGCTGGCTGGTGAGGAGTAGTTCAGTGGGGAATCATCCTGGGTGCAACCAGAAACAGCCACTATCATGATACAGATTATAATTAAAACGTATTCCCAGCGCATTTTTATCATCCTGATGGTATTCTGTAGGAATTAATTTATTTATTAAATAATAAGAAGATTTTTTAGTATATAAAACTTTTTTTCATGGTTTTCACAGAAATCCCCTTTGTTACCCTATAATTGACTGGTGGCCACACGCGATGCAATTAAATGTGATAAAATCTAACCTTTATCCATGATACTGGTAACTGGAGGGGCAGGATACATTGGCTCCCATGCCAATAAGGAACTAACCAGAACAGGATACGAAACTGTGGTACTGGACAACATGAGCTACGGACACCCGGACTTCCTGAAATGGGGAGTCTTTGAAGAAGTAGATCTGGGTGACCTGGAATCAATAAGGAACGTCTTCCGGAAGTACGAGATAGAGGCAGTGATGCACTTTGCAGCATTCACCTATGTGGGAGAATCAGTGGAAGACCCCCAGAAGTACTACCTCAACAACCTCCGCAACACCCTGAACCTTCTTCAGGTGATGAACGAGTTTGAAGTAAGGAAACTGGTGTTCTCCTCGACCTGTGCCACCTACGGCAACCCCCAGAAAATCCCCTTAACCGAAGATCATCCTCAGAACCCTATAAATCCCTACGGCCAGGGAAAGTTAATGGTAGAAAAAGTGTTAAAGGATTACAGCTCCGCTTATGGCCTTCGCTACGTCTCACTCCGTTATTTCAACGCTGCCGGGGCAGATCCAGAAGGTGAAGTGGGGGAAAGACACGAACCGGAAACCCACCTGATACCGTTAATACTGGATGCAGCAATGGGTAAACGAGAGGATATAAAGATATTCGGAACAGACTACCCCACAACGGACGGTACCTGCATCCGGGATTACATACACGTCACTGATCTGGCTGATGCCCATATAAAAGCCCTTAAATACTTAGAAGATGGGGGAGAAAGTGAAGTTTTCAATCTGGGAAATGGTAATGGTTTTTCAGTAAGGGAAGTTATTGAAGAGGCCCGGAAAGTCACGGGTAAAGAGATAAAGGCCACTGAAACCGAGAGACGACCCGGTGATCCACCCGTACTGGTGGGAAGTTCCGAAAAGGCCCGAAAAATCTTAAAATGGCAACCAAAATACGATGATCTAACTAAAATCATCAGCACGGCCTGGGAGTGGCATAAAAAGGATAATTAATTAAATATTCTAAGGATTTATTTTATTTAATTAACTTTTTTCCCGTTCATTATTGTTGTTTAATAGAATAACACTTTTTTTTATTTCATTTTTTAGGATTAGTCTTTAAAATTATATAAAAATGGTTTAATTTTAATTAAATTAAAAATTAAGAATTAATAATTCTTTAATAGTAATTTGAACTATTTTTTGACATTAAATCAGAATTTTTATTTTTTTATATTCATGAATATTGCTGTTTTGTATATGTTAATATGAATATAAAGTATTAAATATAAATATTAGCCCAATATCTGTGGTATAAGGTGAGTTCATGGTATTATTTGATAGTTTCAAAAAGGGTTCAGTTAATGCTAATGGTATTAAACTTGCTAATCTTGGTAAATATCAAGAAGCATTGGAATGTTTTGACAAAGCTATAAAGTTGTCTCCTAACCGATCTGAAACCTGGTACAATAAAGGTTCTGCCCTTTTGAAACTTGGAAGGTATCAAGAAGCTTTAGAATGCTACGATAAATCTTTAAAATTAAACTCAAAAGATCCAATGAATTGGTTTAAGAAAGGTATGACTTTAGGAAATCTCAAAAAACAAAAAGAAGCTTTAGAATGCTACAATGAATCTTTAAAATTGGATCAAGGAAATTATAAAGTGTGGTATAATAAAGGAGTAACCCTTGAAATACTTGGAAGGGATAAAGAAGCTTTAGAATGTTTCAAGGAGGCTTCAAAAATAAACCCAAAAGATTCCAAAGCATGGTACAACTATGGTTTCATTTTAGAAAAAAGGTTTGGAAGGGATAAAGAAGCTTTAGAATGCTACAACAAAGTTTTAGAGTTAGACAAAAATGATTATACTGCGTGGTATAACAAAGGAAATATTCTAAAAGAGTTTGGTAAATACCAAAAAGCTTTGGATTGTTTTGATGAGGTATTAAAGTTAAATCCGGAATTTACAGGGGGTTGGGGAGATAAAGGGCTTGTTTTAAATGAACTTAAAAGAAATAAAGAAGCCTTAACATGTTTTAATAGGGTTATATTGTTAGATCCAGCCGATGCAAGAGGTTATTATTACAAAGGAATCACAATCATGTAAATGGGTGTAGATCAAGAAGCCATGGAATGCTTTGAAAAAGCTTTAGAGTTAGATCCTAATTTTGAACAGGCTAAGAAAGCTAAAGAGGAAATTTTAGCTTCTAAATCATAACTAATTTATTGCTTACCTAGGCTCTTATCCAGGAAGATTAATTATATGAAACAGGTAAGAAATGGATTTTCAAATGTAGGTAATCTTAGAAAGGAATTCACTGCTCAGAATTCCTCCTAAGGTGAAATATTTATTTTATAATATTCCTCAAATACTCCCGAAGTTCGCCATTGACATCAGGGTCCTGCAGTGCAATCTCCAGGGAGCTTTTCAGCCATTCCACATTGTTCCCAATGTCGTAGATTTTCCCATCGAATATGTGACCGTAGATTTCATTTAACTGCCTCATGGCATCGGTTAACTGTATCTCTCCACCCACACCAGGTTCCACATTCTCTATATGGTCAAATATCTCGCAGTCCAGCACATACCGGCCGGTAATGGCCAGGTCAGATGGTGCTTCTGCCGGGCGAGGCTTTTCCACCATATCTTCAATACGGTAAACAGAATCTTCAACCTGCTGCCCTTTGATTATCCCGTAACGTTCAATTTTATCCTGGGGCACTCTTTCAATGGCAATGGCCGAGGCGTTATATTTTTCATAGACATCCAGTAATTGTCGGGTGCAGGGAACCTGAGACTGGCTTATAGTATCTCCTAAAAGCACGGCAAAGGGCTGACCATCGATATGTTTCTTGGCACAGAGTATGGCATCTCCCAGTCCCTTCTGCTTTTTTTGACGGACGTAATAAATATCAGCCATTTCGGATATGGCCTCTACTTCTACCAGGTAATCCATTTTCCCACAGTTACGGAGGGAGTACTCCAGTTCAAAGGAACGGTCAAAGTGGTCCTCAATGGATCTTTTTCCCTTACCTGTGATAATCAATATATCATCGATTCCCGAGGCCACAGCCTCTTCCACCACGTACTGTATGGTTGGTTTGTTGTAAACTGGTAACATTTCCTTGGGCTGAGCCTTGGTGGCCGGCAAAAACCGGGTTCCGAGTCCTGCAGCAGGTATAACCGCCTTCATAATCGTGCCTCCTTAATTCTAATTTTCCAGTTCCCTGTGTCTTTAGATATTCAGGGACGTGCTAATTGGTAATAATTAAATTTGTAAGTTTTAGTCTAAAATTATTTCAATTTATTTCTAAAATAATCTTTATGTATTAAATATCTTTCATATTTTTGGACAGGGGGTATGTGAGATAGGGCTTATAATTTTCCCCCAACATCATTCATGGTAATGGTTAATAAGAGAGAGATATATAAAACTTTCCAAGAAGAATTCAACGGTGTATTTATGATTGACGGCGTAAAAGTAAAGAAGCTTAAAGTCATTCCTGATGAGCGGGGCTGGCTAATGGAAATATTAAGATGTGATGATGAAATTTACAAGGAATTTGGACAGGTCTACATGACCACCGCCTATCCCGGAGTGGTGAAGGCCTGGCATTTCCATAAAAAACAGACTGACAACTTCACCTGCGTTAACGGTATGATGAAGGTCGCCTTATATGACAGCAGGGAGGATTCTCCCACCTATGGTGAAGTAAACGAATTTTTTGTGGGAGACAAGAATCCGATGCTTATAAGCGTCCCTCCACTGGTCTATCATGGGTTTAAAGCAGTGGGAACTGAAACTGCCTTTTTTGTGAGTGTGCCTACCTTACCATTCAACTACGATGAACCCGATGAATACCGTCTTGATCCAGATACTGATGAAATTCCCTACGACTGGATACTGGATGAGAGCAAAAAACACGGATAAAGGTGATTTTTAATGAAGATAATGATTACCGGTGGTGCAGGATTCATTGGATCCAACTTCGTACACCACCTATGTGAGAGTGAGGACTATGAGGTCCTGGTCCTGGACAAGTTAACCTATGCCGGGGATATGGAGAACCTGAAGGAAGTTCGTGACAAAATTGAATTCGTTAAAGGGGACATAGCCGACGAGGAACTGGTCTCCAAGATAATGAAAGACTGTGACATGGTGGTTAACTTTGCAGCCGAGACCCATGTGGACCGTTCCATCGAGGATCCGGGAGTATTCGTTAAAACCGATGTTATAGGAACTTACAACCTCCTGGAAAATGTCCGTAAGTACGATGTGGAACGCTACCTGCAGATATCCACCGATGAAGTCTACGGTAGCATAGAGTCAGGGTCATTTACTGAAGAAAATAACCTGGACCCCTCCAGTCCCTACTCCGCCAGTAAAGCTGGTGGAGACCTTCTGGTAGGGGCTTACTGGAGGACCTACAACACCCCCATAATCATCACCCGGAGCAGTAACAACTTCGGACCCCGCCAGTACCCGGAAAAGCTGATACCTCTATTCATAATGAACGCCATGCAGGATAAATCCTTACCAGTTTATGGTGATGGTAAAAACGTCCGGGACTGGATATACGTCATGGACAACTGTCAGGGAATAGAAACTGCCCTCCTTAAGGGTAAACTGGGAGAAGTTTACAATATCGGTGGTGGAAACGAGAAAAACAATCTGGAAATAACCCACCTCATACTGGAACTTGTGAATAAACCAGAAAGCCTCATCACCTTCGTGGAAGACCGGCTGGGTCATGACCGGCGTTACTCCCTGGACTCTACCAAGACCAGGAAATTAGGATGGAAGCCCCAGTTCTCATTTGAAGAGGCCTTAAAAGAAACAGTGGAATGGTATAAAGAGAACTATTCCCGTTACCTCTAAGATGTGCCTAATCAGCACACCTTAACTATTTTTTTTTTTTAAATTGATGTAGATGTCAATTGGGGGATTAATATTTTAAAGTTGTGGCAGTGTAGTTTAAACTAGGGCTTATCTAATCAAAGGTCAGATTCAAGTCCTTTAAAATCTTATTAAACTCCTTCTGTCCCATATCATATATTAAAATGGTTTTCTGGCGGCTTTTATGCCCGGCAACAATGTCTGTGGCGTGGCCTGTCAACTGGGAGAACTCTTTCATTAGTTCCTTATTGGCTTTACCTTTAGTTGGCTGGGATTTGAGTTTCACTTCCAGGGTTTTCCTCCACTGGTTGTAGCCGGTTATCTGGAACTGGTCCGACTTAGGTGAAACTTCTATCATCACGGTTATCCCCTGGGGGGTAGTTTTAACTGCCTGCATAAATGAAAGCACCCTGCCATCAACTGATTTATTTTCAATATTTCAATCTTTATCTTCTAATTACTTAAACCCCTTTAAAGTAATTCACACTAAGTAAGAAAACTCTGGTAATAATTAAGGGCTTTTTATTGTTCAGGTAAACTGTTTTAAGCATTTAAATAGGGTACCAATCAGTAACGGTAACCTTTAAATAGTGTAAGTAAGAGAAGATGGTATGCTTCACTCTCTTGTGTGAGAATTAGCACAGCAGGGGTGGTCGAGCGGTCAAAGGCGCTAGGTTGAGGGCCTAGTGGGTGAGTCCCTTCGCGGGTTCGAATCCCGTCCCCTGCACTTGTATGAACTTTTTTTTATCGTTAAATATTATTTTCAGACTTTAATTATAACTTTCAGGGGTTTTCCCTCCTGGAGATCCTTTACCAGGTCCGGGTTCAAATCCACGGCAGCCTGGTCAGCGTGTATCATCAGGGTCCGGCTGCAGGTGTAATCACTTTTACGACAGACCATGTCGGTGGGGTGATCCAGAGTCAGCGCCGGGTGCCCGTACCCGGTGATAACGTTTTTTGCATTTTCTGTTTCCAGGACCACATGAATCTTAGTTTCTTCATTCTGAATGGCATTCTTCATCGCGCGGGGAAGGTCTTTTAGGGAAAAATTAGCCGATACTCCCACAATACAATCTGCTGCCAGTCCTATCTTGGTATCCTGGGTTACTTCGAAGGTGGTTTTGTGTTGGGAGGTTACGTTGTGATGTCCTCTGGCTTGAAAGGTATATTCCATTTAATTCACCGTTTAACTTTTATATGAATGTGATGATCATTAATTTAGTGTTAGGGGTATATAGTTAAGAACATATGTAGGGGATACTAGGAACGATGGGAACTAACTGGTTCCAGGTGTATTTACATGAAGATCACTTGTATAATAGATAACCGGGCAGGATTTAAATCAAATTTATATGCCGAGCATGGGTTTTCCTTACTGGTGGAACGGGAGAACAAAACTCTTATGGTGGACACGGGGAAAACTCCCCTGGTAATGAGGCACAACCTGGATGTTTTGGGCATCACTACCGTGGAGGAAGTGCTCCTCAGCCACGGGCACAACGACCATACTGGTGGATTATCGGCCCTCCTGGACAGTAAAATTAACAGTCACCCTAATGAAACCAAATTTTATATGCATCCTCAAGCTTTAGCTCCTAAATATGCAGTGAGGGATGATGAGAAACGTTACATTGGTTTCCCGGAAACAGTTGATCCGGAAACACTTAACTGGGAATGGGTTACTGAGAACACTTCTCTGGGTAAAGATACCTGGATCTTCAACCAGGTGGATTACCAGTGCGGTTTTGAACCCATACCCCCATATTTGAGGGTTGAAGTGGGTGGAAAACTCCTACCGGATAAATTTGAGGATGAACTGAACCTGGTGATGAAAACTGATGAGGGTTTGGTGGTGTTTTCCGGTTGTGCCCATAAAGGCATCGTCAACATACTCTACTCTGTCAAGGAATACTTTCAGGACGAAATATACGCAGTTATTGGAGGTTCCCACCTCATGAATGCCCCTCCACAGCGTATAGAAAACACAGTGGAAGCCATCAAAAAACTGAACCCGGGAGTCATTGCCATGGGTCATTGCACGGGTTTTGAAGCATTATGTCACTTTAAAAGAGAGTTTGGGGATAAATTCATCCCCCTGGCATCGGGTGTGGGGTTCCATCTTTAAAATGACTTTGAGTGAATAGTTATGGCTAAAAAAACCATTTTAAAGGGTACTTACTGTATTTTAATAGACTTGAAGGTTGATCAATCCATAGAAATTGGGAAAAAAGGGGAGATACAGTTTAAAAGGGGGTTCTATGTTTATGTGGGTTCGGCACTGAACTCCCTGGGTGGGAGAATTAAAAGACACCTGCGCCCTACTAAAAAAATGCACTGGCATGTGGATTACCTCCTGGATAACCCTAACTCCAATATAAGGGAAGTATTCTTCAGTGATGATGGTGTAAAACACGAATGTGAACTGGCAACCCAGATAGCAGAGGGTGGTGAAGGAATCCCTGGTTTTGGTTGTTCTGATTGCCGGTGCCGGTCCCATTTGTTCTATTTCTCTAGCCAGTCCCCAGCCACAGAAAACTGCCTATCGGGATTTGAAAAATTAAAATTAAGGGTTAAAACCCTGGAAGATCTGGATTAATCAGGGTTTTAAGTGTTGGATGGATTTAATTAGATTTTTTTATGGAATTTTCCCTATTGAAATTCCCGGAAGAATGCATCGAATTCTTCAGCATCCATAGGCTGGGGAATTACGAAGTTATCGTTGTCCAAAATGGTTACAGAGAGTTTCCGGTACTTTTCAGCCTGTTCTGATTCTGGGAATTTTTCCATGACTGTCTTGGCATCAATTTCACTCTGCTGCACCAGTTCACTGCGGGGGATGACCCCTATAACCCTGGTTCCAATTCGACGTGCGAACTCTTCCACGATCTCCACTTCCCGGTTGATACCCCGGCAGTTGCAGATAATACCTCCGAGGTTGCCTTTGAGTTTTTTTATACCTTTAGAGATGTTGTTGGCAGCATATAAAGCCATGTACTCTCCGGAAGTTACTATGTACACTTCATCGGCATAGTCTTCCCTGAGGGGTACGGCGAATCCTCCGCAGACCACGTCACCCAAGACATCGTAGATAATAACATCCGGGTCCTGGTTTAAAACTTCCAGGTTCTCCAGTAGTTTCATGGCCACGATAACGCCCCTTCCGGCGCAGCCAACACCGGGTTCCGGGCCTCCGCTTTCCACGCACATAACGCCACCGTATCCCGAGAAGAGAACGTCTTCTTCTTGAGCACTTTTTTTTTCTTTTAGTATGTCCAGTATGGTGGGAATTCTCTGCCCCACCAATGTGCGGGTGGTGTCTGCTTTGGGGTCGCAGCCAATTACCAGGACCTTCTTATCCGGGGAGTAGGAAGCAGCCAGGTTGGAAACAATGGTGGATTTTCCAATACCTCCCTTACCGTATATGGCTATATGCTTGCCCTTACTCATCCCCTCACCATGGCTCCGATTATGTCGCCCCTGGTGACTATGCCCACCATTTCTCCGTTATCGTCCACCACGGGCAGTCGTTTAATATCGTGGGTGTCCATAAGCTGGGCAGCATCGGCAATGTCCTTATCTGGACTTATGGTTACCAGTTTTTTGGTCATGATCTCCCCAATTAAGAGGGAAGCGGCTTTGTTCATGTCCTCGGCTATTTCATCCAGTTCGTACTTCATACGCACGGGTAGTTCGATTAAATCCAGAGGGGCGGGCAGTATTAGGTTTATGCGGGGGGAGTGAACTTCCAGGAGTCGCATGATATCACCTTCGCTGATGATTCCCACCAGTTTGCCCTCTTTACTCACCACTGGTGCTCCACTGATCTTGTTTTCACGTAGGCTTCCCGCCACGTCCACGATGCGATCGTCCACTTGGAATTTGATTACTTCTTTTTCCATGGCATCCTGAATTTTCATCCTATCAACTCCTTTCTGGAACATTCTCCCATTATTATAAGTGTTTTTGGGCTTTTAATTTCAGTATCTTCTTATTAGATATAACCTTATTGTGGGATAAAATTTTTCTATTTCTATCTTGGGTTGGGATCTTAACTACCTATTGATCACGAGCTACTTGAATCCTAACCTTTATATAACAAATGATTCATTTAATTAATAGTTCATAAAATTAACTATTCAGTAATTTAATTAAATGTGGTGGATTGGGTGACAGATAAAGATGCACAAGTCAGGGACATGTTGGACGATCTTTTAATATACGTGCCTATTTTTTACCAGAAAGTACGCACATCAAAGGATTTTAAGAATAAACAAACATCAGCTGCTTATTATCAGATCATGGGTTTGTTGATGCACAGGGGAAGTCTCCCTATATCGGTTATTGGGGAGTATCTATACATTTCTCGACCTAACATGACGGCTCACATTGATAAACTGGTTTCAGATGGCATGGTGGAACGTAAAGGGGATAAAAAGGATCGTAGGATAACTTTAATCAGCATTACTCCCGAAGGGGAGGAGTTCATGAAAAGGGCACGGATTAAGGTGGAAGAAAACATGTTGAACAATTTATCTGGCTTAAGGGAGGATGAAATGGAAGAATTAACCCGTGCAGTGAAAACCATTAAAAAGCTTTTGTTCAAGATACAGGGAGTAAAAAATGACTGATATTGATTTTAAAAATGGTAATCATGGTGCGGGGGGTAAATTAGCACCGGTAGAAGTTAAAGTGCTCATGGCGGCTTTAATGGTCAGTTTACTGGTGGGTGCCCTGGATAACTCCATAATGAGCACGGCCATGCCCCAGGTCATCAGTAGTCTGGGGGGCATGGCTTACTATGTATGGCCCTTCACCATCTACATGCTGGCATCAACCATAGCTATAATCCTTTCAGGAAAGCTTTCAGATATGTATGGTAGGAAGCGCATCTTAGTAATAGGCATTGCATTATTTGTAGCTGCTTCTATTCTCTGTGGTTTTGCCGGGGACATGTTGCAACTCACCTTTTTCCGGGGAATTCAGGGGATGGGTGGGGGAATACTCATGACCATTCCCTTCATTGTGGTTGCCGAGATATTTCCCCCACGACAGCGAGGAAAATACGCGGGAATCCTTTCATCAGTATTCGGACTGGCAAACGTCCTGGGACCGGTTCTGGGAGGATTTATCACCGGTTTTGTGGGTTGGAGATGGGTGTTTTTCATCAACATACCGGTTGGTCTGGCTGCCATTTACCTTCTCCTCTCGTACTTCCCCCACATGGAAGAGGTGTTAAAGGAAAGAATAATCGATTACAGGGGAATAATCACGTTAATAGCATCATTAAGTTCCATGTTCCTGGCCTTAACCTTCATTGAAAACCCGAACATCCCCCGTTCTCTCCTGATTGCCCTGTTCATTTTTGCAGGGATCATGGTGGCCGCATTCCTATATCTGGAAAAAAGAGCAAGAGAACCTATACTACCCACCCACCTGTTTAAAAAATCAGTATTCAATGTTTCGGCGTTGGCCATGTTCCTTTCCAGTGCAGTGATGTTCTGTGGAATCATATATCTTCCTCTTTTTATTCAGAAAGTTCAGAAGTTAAGTCCAGAATACTCGGGGTTGCTTATTATCCCCATGCTTTTAAGTTTAACCTTTTCCGCCATAATTGCCGGCCAGATAATTTCCAGAACCGGGACTTATAAAAAACTGGCCATAATGGCCTTCATAATCATCACCGTAGGCATGTTTTTGCTATCTACCCTGGGAACAGGCAGTACTATCTGGGAACTGGTGATCTACGCCGCAGTCCTGGGGGCAGGTACTGGTATGACCTACCCCATATTCAACGTTGCTGTGCAGAATGCAGTTTCTCGTAGGGACATAGCAGTGGGAACAGCATCCATGCAATTTTTCAGAAACATTGGAGCCACAGTTGCCCTGCCCATATTCGGAGTGATAGTGAATTTAACCATAAACATGGACATCAACACTGCCAGTAACATTCCCCCGGATCTTATGAACCTGGCCATTCATAACGTGTACCTTTTCGGCCTCATTATAAGCATAATGGGACTGGTATCCTGTTTCTTCCTTAAAGATGTAGTTTTAAGTAGTAAAATGGAGGGATAAATCTCCTTCGAAGATCAGGATTAAATTTGTAAACTTGAATACAGATTTAATACGGTCCACATTTTATTAAGGAAAAGAAATAAGGAGATAAGGAGTGTTTATTCCATTAAGTAACTCCCTAAATTACCGTGGTTTCTCCACATCGCTGAGTTTAACTGTGTTGGGGTTGATGGTGAAGCTTTTAATGATGATGTCCATGTCTGGACGTATGGTTTCTATGTTCTGCCTGTTATGGATTCCTTCCGGAACATAGAAGAGCATCTCATAAAGTTTTCCCCCTTTGATGAAATAGATAAATGAAGCTTCACCCATAGAAAATGGTGCCACCACAAATTCATAAGCAGGAGCTCCGTCTATGGTCAAATTTCGTTCCTGTATTTTAGTGTATCCCATATCTTTGGAAACATTTCTTTGTAACTCAATTTGACTATTTAAATCATTAAAGTTAAGATTTTCCTCTTTAAGGAACAATTGAAAAGTTGATGTTAAATCAACATTATCATAAGCATTATTCGGTTTGTAAAGATTCACCAGTGACTGGGAAGAGGTGTTCATGGTCAGGGTGGTAAAGGGAGTGCTGTTCACTTTCCATGTATCAGGATAATTGAATTTCACACCGTTGGCATTAAAATTCACTAAATTAGAAGTACTCGTACACCCTGATACAACCACAACTGCCACCATACTTAAAATCAAACATCCTAATAGTTTTTTATCCATTAATAACCCCCATAGTTTATAAAGACTAATATTAATTCTAGGTAACTATTATGAAATATTCTATTTAATATTTGGTGAAACAGCAGGTTAGGTTCATAACACTTTTATTTAACATTAGTGTAACCTATTAGGGTTCTGGTAAGTTGTTCCTTTTAATCTTTTTATACACTATATCCCCCGGTCTAACCTTACTTTTAAGTGAAATTCCCACATTTTCTCCTTTCCGGGCTTTTAAAATGTTTTTATGTTCTATCTGCAGTGATTCTACCCTCTGGGTGATGGAACCGGTGGTGGGCCCCTGTACCACAATTTCTTCACCTACTTTCAAAGGGTGCCACAGCCTTATCTCGGCGGCCTTAACTTTAGAATAATAGTTAACCACTTCACCAATATCCTGTTTAGCATGGGTGGCCTGGTTGTAACTGCTGGTTTGGTAGGGAGTTTGGAAGTAGAAACCAGTGTCAAAGCCACGATTGTAGACTTCCCCCAGTTTGTCCAGCCATTTCTTATTAAATTTCCACTGGCCACTTTCATAGGAATTAATGGCTTCCCGGTAGACACCGGTTACCGTAGCCACATAATCCGCTGGTCTGGCCCTTCCTTCAATTTTAAAAGAGGCAATCCCAGCTTCAATAAGCTCAGGGATGTATTCAATCATGCAGAGATCATTGGGGCTTAATATATGTCCTTTAAATCCTTCATCCTCCAATTCAATATCTTTAGATCGGCCATTATCTTCGGGGGGAGAATGTTCTTCAGAAAGTAGTAACTCTGCCTTGTTATCCGCGCAGACCAGCTTCCACTCCTTTCGGCATGGTTGCAGGCACTCCCCACAGTTGGCGCTTTTTTGGTAGAGGTAAGAACTCAAGAAGCACCTACCCGAAATTGCCAGACACATGGCCCCGTGGATGAAAACCTCCACTTCAAGGGGGCTTTCATGTATCATCTCTTTTATCTCCCTTAAGGATAATTCACGGGATAAAATAACCCTTTTAACTCCCAGTTCATGGAGGAGTTTCAAAGATTCTAAATTGGATATATTGGCCTGGACACTCATGTGCACGTCCAGATCCAGGTGGCGAGTAAGGTTAACCACCCCCAGATCCGAAGCAATTATGGCATCCACCCCCAGGGATGTGATATCCGGTAAAATTTTCTCCAGAGAGTGGATACGGGAATCATTCATTATGGTGTTGGTGGAAAGGTATAGCTTAGCATCGTACCCGTGGCAAGTTTCCACGGCCCGGGGTAGGTCTTTCAGTGAAAAGTTTTTAGAATGAGATCGGAGGTTATAACCATCCAGACCTATGTAAATAGCATTTGCACCATTTTTTAAAGCTGCTTTCAACGCAGTGAAGTCCCGAGCTGGAGCCAGTAATTCTACCATTAAATTACTCCTAGAAATTATTCAATTATTCTATAAAATTAAGTATTCCCTAAAATTTTTTTTAATTAATTCCTAAATTTTTTATTAATTCCTAAAGATTTACACATTTTTTTTTAAATCCTGATCTTATAAAATATTATTGGGAGAATATTTATTTGAATATAATTATCTTAAATCAGGAATATTCCCTGGTTGAGGGAGTAATTCACGGATTTTAACTCAATAGTTCTTTTTTTAAAAATGAATAAATAATTTTGAACTAGTTATGGCATGTTCTACACCTATTAACTTCACAGAATCTATATTAACCTGGTAGTATAGACTATAATAATCTATTTAAGTATGGTATATGTTAGGGGAGGTAAAAAATGGTTTACTGTAATCAATGTGGAGAAGAAAATTCAGAAGATTCAGTTTTTTGTTCAAATTGTGGGCATAAACTGGGAGAATCTAAAGAGAATACGGGTGGAAAGGAAGTACTCCAGGAAATGGTTTATGTTCGCTGGAATCTTAACAAAGGGAATAAAATAGGCACCCGTTTATATCAGAAAATCCTTTACTTCACGGATCAAAACATTTACATAGGAGAAGGAAGTCTAATAGCAGGTTTAGCCACTGATTTGGGAGGAATTGTGGGTTTAGCCATTGAAAATCATTCTCTTTCTGATAGGGAAAAGGAGGCACATACCATTAACTTCCAAGAAATGGCCTCTAATGATCTGGACGTAGTAGTAATCCCTTACCCGGATATTGTATCCCTGAAACTTGAAAAAAAGACATTTTTCAAACCTGATCCCAAAATAAAGTTATCTACTCCCGATACAGATTATGAATTCATTGTGTCCCAGAAGGTAAAATACAAAAGGTATGCCCAGTCATTACCTCAAATTCTGGGGGATAAAGTAGAAGTTGAAACTTAAGGCTAAATTATCTAGTTATCTAGCGGGTTAAAATAATAATACATTTTTTTTAAAACGTGGCCGTTTAAAACCCATGGATTTAGGTTTTAAATAGGTCTTTATTTTCATTTTAACCTAATGATAAGTATTTAAAAATAATAAAAAATAGTTTAGGGTCTTAGATTTTTCTTGTTGAAAAAAGGATTTTCCTTCTTGTTTTTTATAGTTTATGAACTTATTGATAACTAGTTTCGTAAAATACAATTTAATTTTAACTTTATAAGAATAATTGGGCTTCTAAACCGTTAAATT
>NZ_JARVXG010000055.1:0-42500 GCF_029848115.1 Methanobacterium formicicum
CTAAAAAAAAGGGTTTCTACAAAGCCATTTTTTAATAACTTTAATGAATATCCTTTATCATCAAAATCCTTATACTTATACAAAGAAGACGGAGTATTTTCATATTTCAAATTTATAGCTTTTTTAATGTTTAATTTAGAAGGATCACTAGAAAATAGGATTTCTGTTAATTCTTCTCTCCACAACTAATACACTTCCTATCTGTATATCTTATAATATTACATTTAAACAGTTTATGGACACTATAATAAAAGAAATATAATCTATTTAAATTCCTTTAAAGAATCCTTAATATCTCTGCTAAGAAACTCATACCCCTTTCTGTACTTTAAATATTCTTCAGCATTAAAAATTACTACAATATCTCCCTTCCTGAATTTTTTATAATTTAGATCATCTTCTAATGGTTTAACCATTTTACCTGTAAACTTACCAAAATAACGCTTAACATCTCTAAATCTCATTATTTCTCCAGTTTCTAGCATTCTATCAAATTTAGCAAGGAAGTCATCTTTTTTAGTTTCCATAATTTATCACCTATTCAACTTCATTAAATCCTAACATACAATATTATAATAAATATATTAATTAAATTATTATAATGGTGAAGAATATGATTAGGATTAGCATGTCATTAACTAAAAAACTCCTAGGAGAACTTGATGAAGTCCTAGAGGATAGGAAATATCCATCAAGATCTAAAGGAATAAGAGATGCCCTAAAAGATTACATCATCAGGTACAAATGGATGAAAGAAATGGAAGGGGAAAAAATAGGAGTTATATCAGTAATTTATAATCAAAATTCTCCAAATGCCCTGGAAAATTTAACAGACATCCAACATAACTTTAGGAAATACATTAATTCAGTTTTAAACATTTATTTAAATGTAAATCAGTGTTTAGAAGTAATAGTAGTTAAAGGAGATATTGAATACCTAAGGGATCTTACTGAGAAAATAATGAAACTGAAAGGTATAGAACATACCAAATTAATTAGCAGTACAATTGAAGCAGATTAATCCATTTTTTTCAAACTATCCTCTATTATCTGGATTTCATCTTTATTTAAACCATATAATTCATAAACCATTAGATCAATCTCATTATCAATTTTTTTAATCGTATCTAATAAAGGATTAATTATGTTTAAACTATCATCAAATTCACGTTCTAAATATTCTCTGTTCTTTCTCGATTTAGTATCAACCTTTTTTTTATGTAATTCATCAATAAATTCATCCTTAGATAATTCATAGTATTTGTTAAGTTTTTTAGATAATTTTTCGACATTGAACTCCTTTTGAATCCAATGTTTAAAACTATTAATCTCTTTTTGAAGTTCATTATTTTTATTTAATATTTTTTCAGTAGCATTAATTAGGGGCTGTTGTTTTTCAGGATTAGCAGGGTATATTGGGAGTTTTTTGACATATTGATGAATAAATCTTAACCTTTGCCCATATAACTTTGGGCTCATCTTTAAAAATATCCAAAAAAGCAAATTAGAATTTAATAAAGCAGTAACATAATTTAAATTAAAGTTTTCATTATCAATTATTAACATATAACTTGTATTTAACAAGAAATATTTTTCTTTATCTATTAAAAAGGATGGTTTCGGAGTCATTTCAGTCCAAATGATTTTTTCTTTCTCAAATTTATCATAATATGCACAATCTCTCAAATTATACCAAAATTCTCCTTGATCCGACCTATCTTTTAATTTAATTTCATTATTTTTCATGAAATCAAATAATGAAGGATATGAATTTTCTAATTCCATACCACTTTTTGATAAAATTATATACCTATCACTGTATTCCATCTTCCATCGTTGAATATCTATCCCACGGAGTAATGGTTTAATAATTTCGTTATTTTTAAAATCTTGTTGAATTAGTTTATTTCTCGTATTTAGATCAATCATAAATGCTTTATTCAAACCAGTTTTAATTCCTGAATAAATCTTTAAATTAGGGATATTTTGTAGTTCTATGCTCTGTTTTTCAATTTTTTCTCTTAATCTCATTATTTCAGGTTTTTCAAAACTCCAGAACCCATCATCTAACTTATTTTGTTGGATTTCAAATTCGTTGTTAATGCGGATTTTGTTATCGTTAGAAGGTTTACCTTTTTTTATGATCGTAGTGCATGAAAGAACAACAGCAGATTCAAATGTATTTTCAGAATGGTAGATATATTCTTTAAATTCATTGTCAAGAATTAATTTACGAGTTTTTTGGCCATAGTTGGTGTTAGTAAATCTATCAGAACAGATAAAAGCAAACATCCCACTATCTTTAAGTAGATTAAGACCTTTTTCAAAAAAATAAACAAAAAGATCTGCTACACCAGTATAAACTTTATAATTTTTTTTAAGATAGGGTTTTATCTCTTTAATTTTCTCCTGTCTAACATAAGGAGGGTTTCCTATTACTATATCAAACCCACCGGATGAACAGATTTCTGTGTATTCTTTTTCCCATCTAAATGGTTTATCAGTATATTTAGGGTCATCTATTAATGAATTTCCACATTTAATATTGTTATCTAGGTTAGGGAGCTTTAAACCCTTCCTACATACTTTTAAAAATAGTGATAGTTTTGTTATTTCTACAGATTCTTCGTTTAGGTCTACTCCGTAGATGTTGTTTAAAAGAATCTTTCTTCTTTCTTTGATGTTATCAAAATAGGGCATTAATGTTTTATCTTCTTTATACTGTTCTTTATGGATGGCTTGATGAATTTCTAGGAGTATATCACTTGCTTTGTTTAGGAATGCTCCACTTCCACAGGCAGGATCCACTATTTTAATATTTTTTACTTTCTCATATAGTTCTTCGATTTCTGATCCCCAGTATTCATCCATTAAGCTTTTTACTGTGTTAGATTTTCCCGACTTACTGAGATAAGGAATTATAGTGTTACGGCAGATATAATCAGTAATGTATTCGGGAGTATAGAAGATTCCATCTTTTTTCCTTCTGCCCTTTTCATCTGCTTTTAGTTCTTCTATATCTCCTATGGAGTTTTCAAATATGTGTCCTAGTATGTTTACATCTACTTCAGATGAAAAATTAAAGGTGGATATGGTCATTAAATTTTTGTAAATGGGATTTATTTTCCCACTATATCGACCTAGTTTCGCTTCTACGATTAAAGAGTATTCTTCAAATTTCCATTTTTGATAAGCATCTTGGAAAATACTATGATCGTCAATAACATCTCTTATATTTAAAAATTCCAGATCCTTTTTGAAAAGCCCACCGTTATATCCATAGATCTTTTCTTTTTTAAGATCACTACCTTCATTTACATCCAAAAAAAGACCGTTTAGCCTATGCCATATCTCTGAACGCCCTAAATTTTCATTTTTTATAGGTGTTTCTATTGTTCCAACTGATATTTCTTCAGGTAGTAACCCCAGGTCTTCAGCAAAACAAATGAAAATATATCGGTTAAGTATTAGTTGTGAATAATGAACAGATTGATCTCTTGTGAATTCTGGATGTATATGCTCTATTTCAGCTATTAACATTAATCTGGTTTCATTGAAGAGTTTGTAAAATTCAGCTTCCAAATCTCTTTCTACAAAAATAGTTTTAGATACCAATTTTTCTATTAAATTGTTCTCTATGGTGGAGAACTTAGATAGAACTAGCATGAATGATTTGAATGTTTCAGGGTCTTTTAGTTCTTCAGCTTTGAAAGATATATACTGATGTTGTTTTTTATGCCAATTGTATAGCCTAAATTCATCGTAGTTGGATACTAGTATCCAGTTTATATCTCCGGAACGTTTAGCATAATCAAAAGCTTGATCTACTGGTGTTCTCTTATCATTTTTACGTTGTTGTGGTTTGTCTAAATCAGTATCAGATCCTTTTAACTCTATGACCATGAATTTTTTACCATCTTTTTTCATGGCAAATTCACTAAATCCCCTTCCATAGTCTTCTTTTACATTTTCTTCAATGTTTTCTTCATAGTCATAACCTAATAATGATTCCAGGATCAAACGTGAAAAAAGACCATAATTAGATACTTCATCCTTTAATTCACCGTTTTCTAACTTTTTTATCCACTTTATAACATCGGTTTTCTTTGTATGAGTTAATTTAAGTTCTTTTTTGTATTTCTTAAGATAACGGTTCATTAAAGGCTGATTGAAAAGACTATTTTCCACCATAAGAATCAAACCACAAATTAAGTATGATATTTTGTTATTGATTCTATTATTTTAATCCTATGCATCATTAAAAATTGATTACTAATTCAGGTTCAATTTCTTTTAGACATTTACGAAACGTTTCATTTTTTTCATAAAACCTTATGTTGGAGGAAAAAAATGGCAATTTATAATATAGATCTTAACGAGCCTACCCAGGGAATACAAGATGATTTTGGTAACCAAGAAACTAAAGCTAATAGTTTAGGTAAACAAATATTTTGGAAATACGGTTATAATCCTATTAAAACCTTAAATAACAATGATGATTTGTTTTCAGGAGGATTAGAATACTTACTTGATGGAACAGATAATGGGGTAGATGATGTTATTTATCTAAGCAAAATACCCAAAGATGATCCATTTAAACTCAAACAACTAAAGAAAGGTAGATGGGATGATATATGTTATACTATTGATTATAAATCCAATAATTTTGATGGGGGGTCAGATTCAGTTTATGTCAAATTAATGCCATATCGAGGATATAAAGCTTATGAACATAAACACAGGGATACTGATCAAGATAAAATGGATTATTATTCGAGGCTTGACTTTAAAAAATATAATAAGGCACGTTTGAAGAATAAGAAAGTTCCTAAAAGTTACATGGAAAAATTTTATGGGAATAACCAATTATTGGGTGATAATAATAGAACAGATTATTTTCTCTACTTGCAATATGATGATGAATTAGAATCAAAGTATATACTGGATAAAGCTTATTTAGTTCCGGCAGAACAACTTAGACATCAAGTAATAGGTATATTAAACGAAATACTAAAAAAAGGGGGATATACTCATCAAATAAACTTGAGAAAAGATGGTACATTTTTAAATCACAAGATAACACGTGCATTAAAGATATGTCAAGAATCACCTGAATTAGTTAAACCTGAAATACTCAAACCACCTATGGACTTATTTAAACCCCGATATAAAAAGGACATAATACTTAGAATACCTGATAAATATCTTACAGATCATATTCAGTTTAATTATGATGGGGAGATGATCATCTGAATAACTTCAATTAAATTAAACAAAGGTGTCATTAAAATATAGGTATGATGGTATCATTCTATTTTTTTTAATGGTTATTGTAATTAAACAATAGGTATTTAAAAAAAAGTTAGAATTTGAACTACTTCATCCACATACTTAATGATTAATAGATAAAGGATGTTCAAAACTAATCTTAATAGATAAATTTGATTAAATCAGGAAATAACTAAAATAAAAGATAATTAAAAAATTTATGTAACTCTTGCAATGGAAAAAAATGATGTTAAATCATTCTAGAGAACTTAACATAATGAAAACAACATTAATAGTTCCATATCTATGATATTCTTAGTTTGAATGACGAATTAAATAGGTAAATTTTTTTCATTTCTTACCGACTTAATTAAATGTTACTGGATAATTTTTTTCCTATTCATCTTCTAATGAATCTTTTTTTCTAATAGATCATTAAATAATTCCGAATATCTCTATAACTCACTATCTGTTTTTTAATGTTCTGAAGTACAAAATTGTATTCCCTAATTGTTCAGTATTTCTAAATTGGAAATAAAAATTTAATTGTAAAAATAAAAATGGAAATCTAAATAACAAAAAATCCATAATTCTATTTACCACAATATCAAAGATGATGTATAAACAGCAACTTAAATTTGATAATTTAACCGACTTTATATTTTATTATGCATCGGGTTCTTGGATTTCTTTAAGGAGCGTATCTGTCTGTTTGTTTAACACATCTGTAATTATTTTTATGTTTCTTGATCTCGCAAGATTCTTTGTGTTAATATTTACCTTCTCCTCTTTTGCTGTTGTGAATATATAGCCTTTAGTACATCCAACATCAAGCATCTTACCACTAAAAATAAAAATGTCGTTTGGAGTTAATTTTGATTTATTTTTACATTCGCAAAAAAAGCGTGTTTTACTAGATTCTGCAATATTATCAATCTCATGTTCTACACCTGAATGACCTAACACATGGTATCCAACTAACGTTTGGTAATTTTTTCTTTTTAAGAGATGATCGACACCAAATTCTAGCCACTTATTTCCCTCAATAAAATTAACAAGATTTTCATTGAAATGATAAAAGATCATTCTCTTAGTTTTTGAAACATCATTTATTTCTTCACCGCAGTTACATGAAATTATATGGAATTTCCTGAAAGAAACGGGTCTATAACATTTAGAACAATAAAAAAGCGTAGTATTTGATAAAAGTTCGATGAAATCTTTGTTTTTGTCAAAATGAGTTATTTCATTTTGGATTTCATCAGAAATACTTTCCATATCCTTATAAATTCCTTTAAAAACGATTTGAACTATTCTTTTTAAGGAGTTATTTATTTCTTCTTGAGAATCAATCATTTCATTTATTTTTTCATTTTTATCTTTAATTTCATTTTTTAGAGTTTTGTAATTTTTTTTTATTGAATCTAAGTGTTCTGGGATGCGAACCGGAGGATTAGAAGTATTAATTAATTTTTCACATTCTTGAATTTCATTTTTAAGTCTTCGTTCTTTGGCATAACTTCTTTTAAGTTCTTTTTCCATTGAGTCGATTAGTTTTTCATTTGATATTTTATCAAGAGAAAGCTTCATAAATTTTTGAAATATTATATTTTCAGGAGAAAAAAAGGACATTAATTTTTTATCAGGAGCATCCTTAAGATCAGGTAGATGATCAAAACAGATTGATAATTCTTTAGATTTTTGACTTATTTTAGAATATAAATCATAAAATTCCCGATCTAGAAGTAATTTGGAGTCAATCAATTTTTTGACCTTAAAGTCCTCTTCTGAATTTTTGTGATATCTCATTTTTTTAATTCTAAGAGGAGGCAAAGATTCAATATTATCATGTATAATATTAAACACCCCATTTTAGCAGATAAAACTTTATATCACTATCTTTAGTATTCAAATATTATAAAAGCTGATCATTTTATCGACTTTTTTTTAAATATTCTGCTATGGCTTGGCGTATAAGGAAACTCATAGGATTATAACTTTCTCCGGATAGTTCCCTTAATTCTTCTAACATCTTAGGAGGTAATTTGATAGTTATCTGTTCCATTGGTTCTTTTACTTTAGGTCTTCCTCTTTTCTTAGGTTCTGCCATTGTTTCACCTGTACCATTAGATCTATTTTTGGTACTTTATAAAAGTTTTTTAAATATTTTATATAGATTTATTAAACTTCGTCATATCTATATATTACGAAGTCCATAATGGGAAAAATGGTTTATAATTTTTTTGACATTCTGGCTTTATCATAGGAAAAACCCCCACCACCACCGAAAAAATCCCAATTACCCCTACCTAAAATAGCTATAATCTAAGAGGTTATAGATTATTGTTTATATTTTGATTTCAATGTCGCCTCTGCTGTTATCAAATACACATTTTAGAATTAGTATAAAATTTAGTATATCTTTAATATTTGTAAACATTATTTAGATATTTGGCATATATTTAATATTTTGTTCAAGCAATTTTTTACAATTGAAATATAATACTTTTTTACCTTGTTGTTATTATTCTAGTGATTTCTAGGGTTAAAACGTAACAAAATCTTGATAAGAATATTGTTTTAATGGATTATTTTTTAAAAATAAGACTTCTACGTGCTTAGGACTTTACTTAAAAAAAATTCTGACCCCCAAGTTAGACCTTTTATCGCTTATAACTTCTTATTTATCCTTCTTTTCCCTATAACCATCTAACTTATCGCTCATTTACTCGATTAGTTTGATTAAAAAATTGACTTTTTAAAAAATAAGCTCTTGAACTCCTTTAAAATACTTTACTTAGTACTTTACTAAAAGGGGGTAAAAAAGTTTACTCGAAAACTTTTCCCACACAGGGGTAGAAACGTGAATTTTTACACTAAATTGTATGTTTGTTCATTTAGGTTTTGGTTTTTTTCTGACATCATTTTCTAAAATTTTTTAGATGAATCATAGAACTAAACATGATATACTAAAGAAGGGAAGAAGAATAAGATAACTAACAGTTACACTTAAGATTATTTATTGTATTTTATCTTTTATCTTGATATTATTCTCCATCTTATCCATTTTTTCCTTTAGTTTTTGTGTTTGTTTAATTAATTCTGCCCTTTCTTCATTGTACTTTATTTCTAATTCTTCTGGACTTAAATCAGGATATTCCTGCTTAAATACTTCAATATTAGTCATATTAAGTAATTTACTAACTAAATCTATACTGAATGCACTTTCATTCTTAATTTCAGCAACATCCTGTTTAAGATCTTCATATTGGTTTACTATTTTAATTTCCACTTTATTCGTCGTTATGTGATCTAAAATAGTTATATACTCCTGTTTAACAGCTTCAGGGTCTGCTTTGAAATAGGAAGCAGTTGTACCATCTACACTATGACCCATTAACCACCGGGTATACAAATGGGGAAATTTGTTTTTTTCAAGGATAGTTGCGAAAAGTTTCCTAAGTGCATGAGGTCTTACAGTTAGACCATGTTTACCTTTAATTAACCCTGCCCTTTTATTAATCCGTTTGAAATATTGTGAAACAGATTCTGGATTTATAGGAATATTAAATGGTCTAAAAAAGGTGTCCTCAGGTTGAGGATTATAATCAGGATATTCTCTATGAAGTTCTGTTAAGTAGTCTAAAATCCGATCTGAAGCTTCTGGACTACTAAATGTAAAATAACGTTTACCGGTTTTAACTCTATTTATTCTCCAGTAAACAATTAGATTTTCCTCATTTTCTAATTTATCAATCAGTTCTCCTAAATTTTTAGGTAATCTTTTCAATGGAATGCCATCATAAAAATGTTTAAATGTTAAGGAAGCTACTTCAGATCTTGACATACCAGAGGAGAGCATCAATAAAATAATAGCTTTGTATGCAGTGTTTGATTTATCAAGACATTTATTTATCTCTTCCATTGTTGGTAGATCTTCAATGGTTTCTTCTTTTCTATCGCTACGTGTTTTTCTCCTGCGGGTTTTAGGTAATTGGATATCAAATTCACCATAAAAAGATCTAACTAATGATAATTGATGATTAACGTAATTTTGTGATAATTTTCCATTATCTAAATGTTCTTTAAATTCGGATAAACGTTTAATTAATGTTCTCTTTCTCAAACGTGGGATATTATCTTCTTCATCTTCAGCTTCATTAACTAACTGTTCTAAAGACATCCCATGGAAATCTGTGTATTTATCTAATGCCAATCTGTATAATTTAACAGAACCAACTGCTAGACTTCTATCACGACAAAATTCCTTGAATATAGTTTCTTCTTCCACGTTCATGTAAAATTGTATAAAAATTAAATTATATAAATGGTACGTTTTGATATCATGAAAATCACCTTTTTAGTTAGTTATTAATTGTATTATCCATCGTCTTTACAGGGTATATACGTTAATGGGATGAATACCAATGTAAACAATATAGTGATGGAAGAATAATTAATTATCCTTAAAATTAATTATCCTTTATAATGAACTCTCTTAAAAATATTCAAAAGCTAGAAATATTCCAAATAAAATTTTTTTTATATTCACAGGGGATGATTTCCAACCAGTAATGGGGAGTAAGATGCTATGATTAGGGTGGCCTTAAAAATTGCTTATCTTGGAACGGATTTTTATGGATTCCAGAGACAACCAAACCTGCGTACAGTGGAAGGCGAACTTCTAAGTGCCCTGGAGGAATCGGGAGTCATAAAAAATTTCGGACAATCTAATTACTCCCTGGCCGGGCGCACAGACCGTGGGGTTCATGCCCTGGGGAATGTGGTGTCTTTTAACACGGAAAATGACCCTATAATAAATCAAATAAACGATCTCCTCCCTCAGGACATACGTATTTTAGGATCCAGCCGGGTTCCTCCTGGTTTCAAGGCGCGATACGCCTATAAACGCCACTACCGCTATGTCCTGTGCCGGGAAGTGAAGGATGCTTGGGCTGTGGGAAAAATGCAGGAAGCAGCCTATTTAATGGAAGGAACCCATAATTATGGTAATTTTTCAAGGAGAAGCGAACGAAACCCCTTGCGAACCGTGGACAGCGTTCAGATAACACCCCATGGCCAGGTTTACCTGGTGGATGTGGTGGGTGAGAGTTTCCTGTGGAACATGGTCCGCAAGATGGTGGCTGTCCTCCTGAGTGTGGGAAAAGGAGAACTGGAAGTGGAAGATGTTCAAAGGTTCCTTGATCCCAGTCAACCGGCAGCAATAACACCTCTGGCCCCGGAAAGCCTTATTTTAATGGATGTTTCCTACCAGGGTGTGGACTTTAAAGAGGATAACTATGCCAGGTTCCGCTTTATTCAGACCCTGAATAAGGAATGTTTTAACCATCAAAAGATGGTTGCTGCCACAAAAGAGATGATACTTACTTTAGATAGAAAATAAAAAGTTTTATGCATTGATTATATTTTTTTTTAAATCATAACTAAATTTAACACGCCCCTACCTAATCTGAGTGAAGGGCAAGGGAAACAATAAATAGTAACAAAAGATATAAACTATAGCAATTGGGAGTGAATTTTCCAGACTAATGAATGGAAAGGAGGAAATCTTCTGGTTCACCGATACCCTCATAATTTTAAACAAAAACTTATTTTAGACGCTAATGGTCACCCCATCAACCCGAAAAGTCAAAGGGGGATCATTGTAGGCCTTGATCCCGGAATGACCGTTGGTGTGGCTATTCTTGATCTGCAGGGACATATACTGGGTGTGGACAGTTTTAAGGAAGTTTCCCGTGCAGAAATAACCAAACACATCATTAGTTTTGGTAGAGCAGTTTTAATTGCCACTGATGTTCATCAACCACCTAAACTGGTTAAAAAGATGGCAACAGCTCTTAATTCGAGGATATACGCACCATACCGGGATCTGGCGGTTAATGCCAAAAACGAGATGTTGGATGACTATGTTTACGGGGATAGATCACGCCGATCCCGGGACACAGCACCGGTTCTGGCACCTCAAAATGCTCATGAAAGGGATGCACTGGCTGCGGCAATCCAGGGATACAAAAATTACCAGAAAAAACTGGAACAAATAGAAAAAAAAGCAATAGATCTAGGATTACCCTTAGAACTGGTTGATAATGTTAAAATCATGGTTATAAATGAAGTTCCCATTACCAAAGCCATCAATGCCACCCTGGAAAAATTGAAACCCGGTGACCTGGAGCCCGGAAAAGAATCGACAATATCAGGGATGGAAAATAAAGAGGAGGTTCCAGGAATTTCCTTAGATTCTGAAACTGCCCATATTCCTAACCTGGTTATGGAGTTACGAAACAAGATAAAATTTCAAAAAAAACAGATAATGAATTTAAAAAAGAAAAATAACCGGTTAAGTCAGGATATCCACAAGTACCAGCAAGAACTGTCCCAGCTGGAAAATAAAATTGAAAGATTACAGTACCAGTACTCCCAGAACATAATGCAACAGAGGGAAATTACCACTAAAAACTCCATTATCAAGGGTATCCAGGAGAAATACAACAGGGAAAAAGGGTTGAGGGAAGAATTAGAGAATCAACTGGGATCCATAAAGCGTATAAGGGCCATGGAACTTTCCCAGGAAGCAACACCGGTTAAAATCATAAAATCATTCTCCAAAGATTCCATAAGAGAAGCCACCACTTCTTGGAACATTAAAAAGGACGATGTGGTGTTCTTAAAAAGTTCAGAAGGGGGAGGTTCTCAAACTGCATCATTACTGGTTGATATAGGGGTAAAGGCAGTTTTAACCACAGATAAAATGTCACATCAGGCCCGGGAAGAATTCGAAAGGAACATGGTTCCCCTGATAGAACGTGATGCAGTGCACCTGGAAATGGCTGATGATTTTGCGGTGATTCGTTCGCGGGATCTGGAAAGGCAAATTTCCAAGTGGAAAAAGAACCAGGAAGAAGAAAAGAAAAGAGAAGACCGGAATAAACTTTTAAAGATAATGGATGACTACCGTGCCCAGAGAAAACGATCAACCAACAATTTTTAGGTAATTTGGAAGGATATAAACTTTTTTTTAGAGGAAAGTCAAGAATTAATTCAAGAATCCTTATTTTATCCTTATAATTTTTTTTATCTCATTTATCCCTATTTTCCGACATTTTTTTAAGAATGTAACCATGTAAAACCACAGGATACGCAATTGGCTATGTCAGGGATTCGTTGATTTTTTTGGTTAATCACTGATATTTTTCATGAAATTCGGTGGAATCTTTATTAATGAATTAAATCTCATCTATATTCATTAAACTGATAAAACTGAATAAACTTAATAGAACTGGATAAATATGTTAATTGCCTGATGATTGGTGGATTTAGATGAAGATAGCATTTATAATAGGCACCCGGCCTGAAATTATTAAAATGTCCCCGCTAATTGACGAAGTGGATAAAAGGGGCATAGATTATATTCTCATACACACTGGTCAACACTACGACTATGAGATGTCCCAGCAGTTTTTCCTGGACCTGGAACTCCGGGAACCAGATTACAACATTGGAGTTGGTTCAGATTCCCATGGAAAACAGACTGCAGTCATGATGGAGGGCATTGAAGAAGTTCTGGTTAATGAAAAACCAGATATAGTCCTGGTTCAGGGTGATACCAATGCAGTTTTAGCCGGAGCCCTGGTAGCAGCTAAATTACACATACCAGTGGGGCATGTGGAAGCAGGCTTACGTTCCTATGATAAAACCATGCCCGAAGAGATAAATCGTATGGTGGCCGATGTCTGCACCAGCCTTTTCTTTGTACCCACCGAAGAAACTGCCCTGAATCTCTTATTCGAGGGAATAAACCGGGAAGACATATTCATCACCGGCAACACTGTGGTGGATGCCTGTTACCGAAACCTCAAAATCGCGGCAAAGAACTCCCGGATCATGTCCCAACTGGAACTGGAAGGAGACCTCCTTTCCTTAACCTTACACCGTGCGGAGAACGTTGATGACCGGCAAAGGTTGGAGAACATAGTGGAAGCTCTACTCAAAATTAAAGGTCTTACCATTGTTTTCCCCGTACACCCCCGTACAGTGAAAACCTTAAAAAACTTTGGAATGTACTCCCTACTGGAAGAGGCCCCCCACATTAAGATGATCAAGCCTATTGGTTATCTGGACTTCCTGATCCTGGAATCCAATTCTAAATTACTGATGACTGATTCCGGTGGAATTCAAGAGGAAGCCATCACCCTGGATGTGCCCTGCCTCACCCTCCGGTACAACACCGAACGTCCCGAAACTGTGGAAGCAGGAGGTAACATCCTGGTGGGTTCCCGTACAGAAAAGATACTGGAAAGTGTGTCTAAAATATTGGAAGATGAAGATCTGTACCGGGGCATGAAAGAAGCACCCAACCCCTATGGAGATGGTACAGCCTCAAAACAGATCGTTGATGCTATTCTGAACGCCTATACTCAGGGTAAACTGGAAATTAAACCCCCGGAACAAGTTGCCAGCACTCGAGTTAAGGAGTTACTCCTGGTAACGGAAGAGATAACTGTGGCTGAGTTTGAAGAAAAAAACTCCAATTATGTAATAAACATGGTGTTTGATAAAGATAAACCAGTGTTCCCTTCTTCAAACCTCCAGTTAAATGGTAAAACATTGGTGGTCACCCGTTTTTCGTCGGATGAGTTTTAATTATCTTTTCCACTTTTTTTAACTATTTCAGGGAAAACAATACATATAATTACCCCGAATATATAAGAAGATCACCATTACCCTAATATAAGAAGATCATCAATGATCTGTAAGGATATTAGAATTTGCATGAATTTTTCATGGCAAAGTAGTTTTCCATTAATTAAATAAATTTAATTGATTTATTGGGACTTCTAAGCGAGTCATGAAGGCTCGAAGAATTATACAACCAGTATATCCTTATTAAAAGTTTAAACTCTGGTCGTGCTTCATTAATTAGTTAATACCTGTGGAAACTATAACGATGGAAGTGAAATACCTAAAATTCCATTTAAAAAAGTAGAGACTGGTAGTAACTGGCCAGTTAAAATATAACTTATCACCTTAATCTAACAGATAAAAAAAACCATTTACAGGGGATTAGAATCAATGATTGAAGAAAATTCACCCATAGCAATATTCGGTTTAGGTCACATGGGACTTCCCACCGCTGCATTACTGGCGAAAAGTGGCCTTAAAGTGGTGGGAATCGATATTAACAACAAAACCGTCGAAATGGTTAATTCCGGCCAATCTCCAATTATGGAACCTGGTCTGGAGGAAATGGTAAAGGAAACAGTGGAAAATAACTGTTTGTCTGCCACCACGGACTCTCTGAGCGCAGTGCAAGAGGTTCGCACCATAATGATCATCGTTCCCACCCCCGTGGATGAACATAAAGAATCTGATCTCTCGGCAGTCATATCTGCATCCCAATCAATTATGGAAGGTTTAAAGGAAGGAGATCTGGTCATAATTGAAAGCACAGTACCTCCTGGTACCTGTGAGAATATGGTTATTCCTATACTGGAAAAAAGTGGCCTTAAAGCCGGGAAAGATTTTAAAGTAGCTTACACTCCAGAAAGGGCCCTCCCCAACAATACAATATTTGAAATGACCCATAATGCCAGGGTAATAGGGGGAATAGACTCTGAGAGTACCCGAAGGGCAGCTTCACTCTACCAAAGAATCACTGAGGGAGAGATCATAATGGTACAGGACCTGGTGACGGCTGAAATGGTTAAACTTATGGAAAATACCTACCGGGATACCAATATAGCCCTGGCTAATGAATTGGCCTTAATTTGTGATACTTTAGGGGTGGATGTTATTGAAGCTATCCGGGCCGCCAACCACCACCCCCGGGTGAACATACACACCCCGGGACCAGGTGTGGGAGGGCACTGCCTATCCATAGACCCCTACTTCCTGGTGGAAATTGCCCGGCAAAGAGGGAGGGAAACACCTCTCATAAAGACGTCCCGACAGGTTAATGAGGAAATGCCCCGTGAAGTCGTTAGAATCGCCCAGCAAGCCCTGGAAGATATGGGTAAAACTATTCAGGGATCTAAAATCGGAGTTTTGGGTGTTGCTTACAAGGGGAATGTTGCCGATGCCCGAGAAACACCGGCCAAACCTTTAATTGAGCAATTGTTGAACCAGGGCGCAGAAGTGGTTGTTAACGACCCTTATGTATCTCCTGAAATAATCAAACCATGGGGGGTGCAACCGGTGGATATGGACACTGCCCTGGATACTGATTGTGTGATCCTGGTAACTGACCATGACCTTTACCGGGATATTAAACCCGAAATGATTAAAAACGGTTTAATAATATGCACACGACCTATTCTAGATAAAGATACCTTCCAGGAGAACGGTGTGATATTTAAAGGAGTGGGAAGATCTTGAACCTCCTAGTATTCGAGTATGCCAGTGCAATGGGTATTAAGGACCCGGCTTTAACTGCAGAAGGCAAGGCAATGCTTCGCGGTCTTACCTGTGACCTGGAATGTATTCCGGCCAGTTATCTGATCTCTAAACACATTGATGCCATTGAAGGCAGCGAATGCCAACCAATAATAATCGGAGAAACTGTTGAGGATTGGATATCGTCTAATATCTCAAATTTTGATTACTGCCTACCGGTAGCACCTGAAGAAGATTTCATCCTGTGCGGATTAACACGGCTAATTGAAAAAAACGGTGTTCGAGTTATAGGCTCCGATTCTGATGCAGTCCGTATCTGTTCAGATAAATATCTTACCTATAACCTCCTTAAAGACAAGGTTCCCACCATACCCACCTATAGAATCCCCTGGGATGAGGTTGAACTTCATGCCCGAAATATTTCCCACAACAAAGTGGTTAAACCCGCCGACGGAGTTTCCTGTTCAGCAGTGCAGGTAGTGGATTCAGAAACATCATTTAAGGATGCTGCAACCAGGGTAAGGGCAGTAAGCAGTCTCCCTTACTTCCTGATGCAGGATTATGTGGAAGGAACCAGTGCCAGTGTGAGCCTTATCAGCAATGGCAAAGAAGCCCTACCACTCAGCTTGAACCAGCAGAACATAAGTCACCAGGATGGTATAATGGATTATAATGGGGGAAAAGTTCCCCTATCTCACCCAATGGAGAATGAAGCTATATCTGTTGCTAAAACTGCAGTGGAATCGATAAATGGTTTGAAGGGCTACATAGGTGTGGACCTGATCCTGGGTGAAGAGGAAGTGCATCTGGTGGAAATTAACTCCAGAATAACCACCCCCTACGTTGCCCTGCGCAACATGCTGAACTTCAATCTGGGAGAAGCCGTAGTAAATGCCGTAGTCCACGGGGAACTACCCGGCAAATTCGTACTGGAAAGAGAGATAGAAATTCAGAAAAAAGATAACCGTCTCCATTTAAAGGTGATTAATTGAAGATTGCGGGATTTGATATTGGAGGCGCCAATACTGATTTGGCCGTGGTTGACTTTGATGAAAAAGGCAATATTACCGGTATTAAAACGGATTTTCGCTATCTGCCCATGTGGTCCCGGAAGGATGAACTTTCTCTAACCCTCCTGGAGCTTTTAGGCGATGATATTGATGATATTGATGCAGTTGGTGTTTCCATGACGGCTGAACTTGCGGATAGCTATCAGAACAAGAGTGAAGGAGTCCGGGACATCAGCAGGATGGTAATGGACACATTTAACCTTCCAGTTGCTTTTGTGAGTTTGCAGGGTATGGTGAATTATGAAACAGTTTTAAAGGAACCTTTAGAACTGGCCGCAGCTAACTGGATTGCCACCGCCCCACTGGCCGCTTACATGGCACCAGATTGCATTTTTATCGACACCGGGAGTACAACTACGGACATAATTCCCATTAAAAATGGAACTGAATGTGCTAAGGGAAGAACCGACCTCCAGAGGCTGGCCACCGGGGAATTGGTATACACCGGAACCCTCCGTACCAACGTGGCCACCATTGTGGATAAAGTTCCATTAAAGGATGAATGGGTACGCACCGCCTCAGAACTCTTCGCCGTGACCGCTGATGTGCATCTGGTCCTGGGAAATATCACCAGAGAGGATTACACTTCCGAAACACCCGATGGGAGTGGTAACTCCCGGGAAGATTCACTGTTAAGGTTATCCCGGGTGGTTTGTGGAGATCTGGATCTTTTGAGTGAGGATGATGTGATCCAGATGGCCCGGTACATCCACCAGAAACAGGTGGAACAAGTGGCGGAAGCACTGGAACAGGTCCACCAAAGAGAAAACCTGGAAATGGTAATTACCACTGGTCTGGGAATGAATGTTATTGGACGCAAAGCTGCGGAACTACTGGGATTACCCGTCCGTACCATGGAGGATATACTCACCACAGAAGATTGTGTGGTTGCCCCCGCAGTGGGAACTGCCTTGCTCATGCACCAATTTACCGAATCTGGTAAATAATGTCACTGTAGAAGTAAATAGTGTCATTAAAGATAATTATTATCAGTACTGTGTTCCATCGGTACTGGATTTGAAATTGTAAATTTATGGGGATTATGATTCTATGAAGAAGAGTTCACTACTTGTGGTTGTAATATTGGTATTAGCCGCCGGTTATTTCTTCCTTAATTCTGGCCAACACTCTATCCTGGGGACTGATGAACAGGGATATGTTACCAAAGATGTTTATTCCCATTATGGTAACTCTACGGTGAAAATTGCGGTGATCACTGGTATGCACCCCCGGGAAAACCTTTCCACTAATCTGGTGCCCCAGGTGATTAAGGTCTTCGCCCTGCTAAACAATGTGGAAATAGTAGATTATCACGTGACCGTAACTGACCAACCACAGGATTTCTATGAGGGCCGAAGTAATGGGCAGGACCTGGTTGAGAGTTATGCCCTCCCTGATATCAAAAAATCAGATTACCAGCTGGTGATCATTGGTCATGATCATGAACAGGGTTATGGTGAAGGATATTACCTAGCCACCCCCACCCATGATGATAAATCCGTGTCCCTGGCCGAAGCAGTACACCAGCTACTCCCGGAATTCAACTATTACCCGGGATCAACCAATACTCGGGAGAAAAGCACTTCCATATCCCAGATTGATCGGCCGTTAACCAATGCCGGATATCCGGTGTTTGTCTTAGAAATTCCAGAATGGAACACCCAACTGGAAGCAGGCATAATGACCTATAAACTGTTCAGTACAAGTTCCAAAGTTCTCCAGGCCACAAATTAATATTTATCCCAGATTCCAATAATTATAATCTCCAAGAGAAAGATTTATATTTCAGAATTATCCATATTCTAGAAAATCTTTTAAAAAAAAGAAGGGGGGGATTTATGGTGGAGTTAGAATTATTTGCCGGTATATTATTATATTAAACTAATATATCCTCATAAAAATGGATTTAATCAATACTAGAATCTCTATCAAACAGTGTGACAGTAATCAATACCAAACATTCTTTAAACCCAGCAAATAAGCAATTATATTAGTTCCTAAATGTAAAAAGACGCTTATCACAACTATTATGATGATTAAACTTAAGGGAATCATTACTACTAAAGATGCGAATACCAGGGCACCTACCACAAAATCTAACTGATCCATCAGTGGTACTGGCCTGCCCCGTTCCACTTTAAATCTTCTCTTAATAAAACTACCACAAGCGTCCCCTATAACGGCACCACTGCCCAATACAAGGCCTAATAATATGCCCTGTACTGCGTTGCTGGTTATGGTTCCTTGAACAAGATTAGCTATACCTGGATCTCCTATTATCAGCAGATCATGCACTATATTACCGGAAATAGCACCCTGAACAAGACCCACTGCCATCCCAATTAAGATACCAATAATAGTCCCCTTCCAGGTGACACCATCTCCCAGTATCCTGCGGCCGTCATTCATGGATCGGCCCAGATCCAGAGGTGTTCCTCCCCCAAAGGTAAGGGCGCTGGCGTTGGCTAGATAAGCCGGCAACATAAAATATATAGCATAAGCCGATAAAATCAAAACACTGAAAATACTCGGGTCCATAGTTTACCTCCGATTTAAAACAGGATAATAGTTATGTGCTCAACCATAAATACTATGCTGGTTGGCAAAACCCGATGTTTGTTAAGGATAATAGTTAACTTATAACCTGAAAATTAATACTAAATAGGTGAGATAATGGTCATAAAGAAAACGAAAAGCCTGTGTCCTGAATGTCTTCGAGTGGTGGATGCAGAAGTCTTTGAAGACCAGGAAAAAATAATGATAAAGAAAACGTGCCCGGAGCACGGTGAATTTGAGAATACTTACTGGCAAGGTTCAGAAGCGTACAGTTTTGCCGCTAACTATGATCACCCCGGGGAAGGAATTTCAAACCCCCGAACCACCATAGATGATGAATGCCCTCAGAACTGCGGTCTCTGCGCTGAACATGAAAGTCAAACCATACTAGGCCTTATTGATGTTACTAATCGTTGTAATCTTCGTTGTCCAATTTGTTTTGCTAATGCAGCTGTTTCTAAATCTTTATATGAACCTAGTTATGAAGAAATCAGGCAGATGTTGCGGAATCTCCGTGCCAACCAACCAGTCTCCACTCCCGCCATACAGTATGCGGGTGGAGAACCTACGGTACGAAAGGATTTAGTGGAACTGGTCAAACTGGCCAAGGAAGAAGGATTCAGCCATACTCAAATAGCCACTAATGGAATTAAACTGGCTAAAGATCCGGAACTGGCTCAAAAACTTAAGGATGCCTCCCTAAACACAGTTTATCTCCAGTTTGATGGAGTAACTGAAGAACCATACATTGCTGCCCGCGGTCGTAACCTGTTACCCACTAAACTGGAAGCCATTGAAAACTGCCGTAAAGCAGATCTGGGAATTGTCCTGGTGCCCACCCTGGTTAAGGGAATCAACGATGACCAGGTAGGGGATATAATACAATTCGCCATTGACAACCTGGATATCATTCGTGGAGTCAATTTCCAGCCAGTATCATTTGCCGGCCGTACACCTGCCGATGAAGTGGAAAAACAGAGGATAACCATACCAAAATTCCAGAAACTGGTGGAAGAACAGACTGAGGGTAAGATAGGCTGTAATGATTTCTACCCGGCATCTTCGGTCATACCAGTCACCGACTTTGTGGAAGCCATTGAAGGTGAAGAACAGATAGCCATTACCTGTCACCCTCACTGTGGTGCGGCCACCTATGTTTTCATTGATGGGGATGAAGTCATACCCATAACCAGATTTGTGGATGTGGATCGCTTTTTCGATCTTCTCTCCCGCAGCAGTGATGATATAAAAGACGGAGGCATTATTGGCAAAGCCAAGGTTTTGAGCCGAGCAACCATGGAACTTCCCAAAACCATTGACCGGGATAAAAAGCCAGAATCACTGGATTTAACAGGAATATTAACCAAAGTTTTCAAAGAAAGATCATACAGTGCTCTGGGAGATTTCCACCACAAAACCTTACTCATATCATGCATGCACTTCATGGATCCATGGAACTTTGACCAGGACAGGGTTAAAAGGTGTGTCATCCATTATGCAGTTCCTGATGGACGTATAATCCCATTCTGTTCCATGAACGCAATTTATCGCTCAGAGATTGAGAAGAAATTTGCCAAACCACTGAAACAATAACTAATTAAAACAACCCAAAACCAAATTCGACAAACAACGGTTAATCTATAGATTACCCAAAAAACGCATAAAATAAAGTGGTAGCAGAATTGATAATCGAAACTCCCTCCCGGCTGCACTTAACCCTTATTGATCTAAACGGCTCACTGGGCCGGATCGATGGTGGTGTAGGCCTTACACTGGAAAAACCAGGACTAGTTCTGGAAATGAAGGAGAATAGTGGTGAAATTTCCGTAGAATTTAAAAACCCTGAAAACTTATCAGCTAAAGTTAGGGCTGATGATGAGGATAAAATAAAAACTTCAGCACGTCGGATGATGGATCATCTCCATCTGGAGGGAGGATATGATTTCACGGTACATGAAACCTATCTATCTCATTCGGGATTGGGTTCTGGCACCCAAATATCCTTGGCTGTAGGTAAACTCATCTCTGATTCAGCGGGACAGCAACTGGATGCACCCCAGATTGCCCGTATTGTGGGTAGAGGAGGTACCTCCGGTATAGGTGTGGCATCATTTGCTAAAGGTGGATTCATAGTTGATGCTGGCCACAACCAACGGGAAAAACCAGGCTTTTTACCTTCATCGGCCTCCACTGCATCACCCCCACCTATTGTGGCTAGGTATGATTTTCCACAGGACTGGAAAGTAGTGCTGGTCATCCCCCATGTGGAAAAAAATGTTTCCGGGCCAACCGAAGTTAACATATTCCAGGAGTATTGCCCGGTACCCTTAGAAGAGGTGCAGCAACTTTCACATATTCTTTTGATGAAGATGATGCCGGCAGTGTTAGAAAAAGATCTGGATAGATTTGGGGAGTCCATTAACAGCATACAGAGTATTGGGTTTAAGAAGGTGGAGAATCAACTGCAAAACCCGGTAATTGGGGAAATAATGCAGCTACTCCGGGATGCCGGTGCACCGGGAGTGGGTATGAGCTCCTTTGGACCCACTATTTATGCCATTACTGACAGTCCCCGAGATATAGTGGCTGTTGCTCGGGAGGCCCTGGCGGAGGTGGGTGGTAATATAATTGAAACTAGGGCTCAGAATAATGGTGCGGTTAAAAGGTATTAGTAATTTAATGATATGAATTTCCATGTTTAATCGAAGGTTCAACTTTGTGTAAAACAACAAAATTTATTTTGGTACCATGAAAACAGAGATAAAGGGTAAAGTTTGGAAGTTCCGGGACAGTATAGACACTGATGTTATAATACCTGGAAGATATTTGAGAACCTTCAGTCTAGATGAGCTAGCCAGCCATGTAATGGAAGGTGAAAACCCTGAATTTGCCAAAAATGTGCAAAAGGGAGATGTAATTGTGGCCGGCTGGAACTTCGGTTGCGGTTCATCACGGGAACAGGCTCCGGTGGCCTTAAAACACGCCGGTGTTGATGCCATTGTCGCCAAATCCTTTGCACGCATATTCTACCGTAATGCTATAAATGTAGGTCTACCGGTAATAGTGGCAGATATAGAAGCCGAAGAAGGGGAAGAACTTAATATAAACCTGGCAGAAGGAACAATCCAGAATATAAGCACGGGAAAAAGTTATACTATACAGCCCTTCCATGATTTCATGCTGGGAATACTCAAAAATGGGGGGCTGGTGAAACACCACCTGAAGAAGAAAAATATTTAAATATTTCTTTTTTCTAAATTTCACTTCCGGATCAAATTCCACTTTTCCTGATTATTAAAATTAATTAAAATTCACCTTCTTAGTAACTATAATCCTAATTTATATTTATAAAGCTCAAAAAACATAAAAATTCTAATCAATCTTACTAGATCTTATTTTTTAAAAGTGAGGATGAAAAAAATGAAATGTCCAGTTTGTGACTCTGAATCTTATGAAATACTTAAAACTAAGGGTAAAAATACCAAAGAAGTTCTTTTAAAGTGTAATGAATGTGGAAACACCTACCGAGAAACAGTGATCATTCCTAAGATGGTAGAATGCCGGGTGATCATCAGTAAATTTGAAGAATCCCTTAAAAAAACCATTAAAATCTATCCGGATGAAGTTCTGGAAGTTGGTGAAGTGCTGGTGGTGGATGGTGAGGAAGCGGAGATCACCTCCCTGGAAAACGTCAGGGGAGGCCGAGTTTCCAAAAGCCCGGTCTCAGAACTGGTAACTATCTGGGCCACATCCCTTTCCGGCCCGGCCCGGGTGGGAATATCCATTGATAACCATGGCTGGATACTGTCCAAGAAGGTGGAAGTGGATAGGGATTTCCAGTTTAATGTGGGGGATGTAGTGAAAATGGGAAAGGCAGTTTTCCGTATAAAATCCATGAAAACCATCACTTCCAAGATTCGAAAGGGAGGAGCCACCGCTGACCAAATAAAAAGGATTTACGGAAGACCTGCCGATGGTAAAGATAAATTCAAGTATGATTTAAGCTCAAAAATTGTGGAAGTAGTGGAAGAAGAGCAGGTGCCCTAAACTTAGAAAGATAAACCTCTAAGAATTAGAGGAGATCATATTTGCATTATACGACTGTTTCCTGAGTACTTAAATTAGGGAATGGTGATGTAAATTGAAGGATAAAAGAAAAACACTGGTGGATAAACTCTTTAATCAGGGATATATTAAAAGCCAAAAAGTTAAAAATGCCATGCTTAAGGTTCCTCGAGAGCAATTCATGCCACAGGGTACTGTTTATCAGGCCTATGCTGATCGCCCCTTTCCCATTGGGAAAGGCCAGACCATATCTGCACCCCATATGGTAGCGATCATTGCCGAGAGATTGGATCTGGAGGGGGGTATGAACATCCTGGAGATTGGAACGGGATGGGGATACAACGCAGCGGTGGTGGCGGAAGTAGTGGGCAGGAAAGGCCACATCTACACCGTGGAAAGGATCCCGGAACTGGCAGCAAAGGCCAGGGAGAACCTGGAAAAAACGGGCTATTCAGGAGTAGTGACGGTCATCGAAGGGGATGGAACCCGTGGATACCCTGAAAAAGCCCCCTACGATAGGATTTATGGAACGGCCAGTGCACCAAAAATCCCCGAACCCCTTAAAGAACAACTTAAAATTGGGGGAAAACTGATTGTACCCATGGGCTCTGACTACTTCCAGGACTTGATATCAATGGTCCGAGTTTCAGAGGATGAATACCAGACCAAAAACCTGGGAGGGGTTGTCTTTGTCCCCATGATTGGGGAACATGGCTGGCCTGAAGATTAGAAGTCGTGAAAATAGGATATTTTAGAATATTAACGCCTTTACTTTGGTTTTTACTATTTATCAGGAGATACGTTTGGAATTTCTATAAATTTGGTAATATTATACTGTAAAGTTAATTTAGCTAAAATATAAAAGAATTAAATTTCTGGAAACTAACATTTTGACAGATCACGCACACCGATAAATTGACAGATCACACCACAGATAAAAATTAATCAGGATTAACATGAAAATCTATATGGAAACCTTTGGTTGTACCTTTAACCAGGCAGATTCAGAGATAATGGCTGGTTTACTGGAGAAAAACGGGGGAATAATTGTAAAATCCCCTGAAAATGCGGATGTAATTATTATAAACACCTGTTACGTTAAACAACCCACGGAACAGAAAATAACTAATCATATTAAAAAGATACAGTCCCAGTTCCCGGAAAAGAAACTTTTAATTGCGGGGTGTATGGTGGACATCCATCCCCGGAAGCTGGAAAAACTGGCACCCGAAGCAGGATGGATCGGAGCGCGCCGGATCAATTCAACTCTGGAAATAGTGGAAGCTGCTATGGAAGGGAATGTCTTAAGGGAAAAAGGTCAAGGATGTGATATTAAAACCGGCCTTCCCCGAAAACGGTCCAATCCCCGGGTTCACATACTCCAGATTTGTGAGGGATGTCTGGGTAAATGCAGTTACTGCTGCACCAGATTTGCACGGGGTAAACTGCAGAGCTATCCTATATCACTTTTAAAGAAGGACGCAGAACAGGCTGTAGCTGAAGGTTGTGTGGAAATCCAGATCACTGCCCAGGACACTGCCGCCTTTGGTAAGGATACCGGAGAAACCTTAGCTGATTTAATTAATGAAATAGCCTCCATTAAAGGTGATTTTCGCATAAGAGTGGGAATGATGCATCCCGGGAACATTCAGGAACACTTGGGGGATATTGCCCAAGCTTTAAGAAGTGAGAAGGTTTACAAGTTCCTACACCTTCCAGTACAGAGTGGTAGTAATCAGGTTCTCGCGGATATGAACCGGGGACACACTGTAGAGGAATATCTGGAACTGGTAAGATATTTTAAATCACAGATACCCTCCCTGTCCCTGGCAACGGATATCATTGTAGGCTACCCTACTGAGAAGGAGGATGATTTTCAGGACACCCTGAACCTCATCCAGGAAATACGTCCCGATTTCCTGCACATCTCCAAATACCATCATCGGCCGGGTACCAAGTCATCCTTACTTCCGGAAATAGACCACCACACTATGAAAAAACGTTCCAGTTCCTTAAATGATCTCAAATCAGAGATAGCCTTAGAAAAAAATAAGAAACTACTAAAAACCCGGCAAAAAATACTCATAACTGATAAAGGAAGTAAAGGTGGCTACCTGGGACGTTCCAATTCCTATAAAACAGTGGTGGTTGGAGAAGCCCAGCTAGGAACTTTCCAGGATGTGGAAATAACCCAGTACAAGAGTACCTATCTGAGAGGGGAAGAACATTAAAATAAAGGATAAAAATGGGGATCCCCTTTCAGGGGCAAGGAATCCCCATTTTAATGGAGTATAACCTTCCACTTCTACCATTATCTTGGAGGATTTTTCGTAAAACATAACCGGAATACGGCCACAACATTTAACTTCGCTGTTACCGGGTACTGTTATTTATCATAATGCCCACTATTATTTTGGATTATAAATTTAGTCTAACTAAAAGATTATCCTTAGCATTGTCCATTATTCTCAATTAAATGATGATTTTATCTATTAATTACATTTTTGTCCATTAATTCTTTTTATTTATAATAAACGTGGTTTTTAACCCCATAACAAACCATTATATTATATTCTTATAATAAACAGAATTCGATAGTTATGAAGTATTTAGTATGTGAAAATTGTGGAGGGTACTACACCCTGGAGGAAGATGAACCCCTCGATGACTTTGAATTATGTCACTGTGGTGGTAAGCTCTATTTAATGGAGGAAGAAACATTACTTGAACTCCAGTACCCTAATATAACATGTCAATACTGTGGTAATGAAAATACAATAAACAGCGCATTTTGTAGTGAATGTGGGCAGATATTAACTTCTGCTAAGGATATATACCGAACCAGTCCCCGTGAAAAATTAAAACCCGTGGGTATATTTGCCGGTGTAACTTTTATTTTAGTTTCAATAGTCCTTTTGGGGTTATTTATCTGATAAAGGGATTTTTTTTTATCGATAAAGCCTCTGGAATCGATTGATTTTTAAATATATTTACCGTCCCTATGGGGAAACACAAACCAATAACGGGAAACACAAACCAACCACTGCTCTTGAGAGAATCTACCCTATTTTTTTTTGAACTATTGGAACTTATCTGATTAATTAGTGGCTTATAATCAATTATTTTATGAAAATAGCATGGAATATAAATTTATTTATAATTAAAATTAAAAAATTGATATTGTTTTGGAAACGAAAAATAGATAATTAAAGGGAGTGCCGTGGGCCGGACTTGAACCAGCGACATCCAGATCTTCAGTCTGGCGTTCTCCCAACTGAACTACCACGGCATGATGGGCCCGACGAGATTCGAACTCGTGATCACCTCCGTGTCAGGGAGGTATCATACCCCTAGACCACGGGCCCGCATTCAAACATTTGTCGTGTTACTATTTAACCTTTTCCCCTCTTTGGTTTAAAGTTCTAAAAAAAGTCTACAGCGGAAATTAATATTTTATTACTAAAGAAAAATGTATATGCCTCAGGAGCAATAAATAAGATACACTAAAACAAGCAAAATATACTAAAATAGAGTAGGGGTGAAATAATGGATATTCAGGATCCTATAAAAACTACAGTAGAAGAAATTCGGAAAGTTCTAAACATAGAAAACGTCATTGGCGAAGTAATTGAAAGTGAAGACAAAGTAATGATACCCGTCACTCGAATGGGAATGGCCTTTGGAGCGGGTATCGGTGATCAAAAAGGTACTTCCAATGAAGGAGGTTCCCTTGGTGCTGCCGCCGGTGGTGCAGGCATAGAACCAGTGGCCATGGTCGTGGTCTTCAAAGGTCAGAGCGGACCTGAAGGGGTTAAAATGTTGCCTTTAAAAAATCCAGATCCATTAACCAGAGCAATTGGTGAAGTTAGCAATGCCATAGTTGATGTTATGGCTGAAGGCCGAAAAATGGGAATGGGTAAAAAACATACTAAAAAAGCTGAAGAAGCAAAAACTGAAGAAAAAAAGGGTGAACCTCCTGTATGATAAAAAATTTTGATGAAAAATTTCAAAGAAATTATAATTTGCACAATTGACCCTGAAATTTATTAGCCTGAAAGTAGGTTAAATTTTGATATACACTATAATAAGCATCATAATACTTATTCTGGTGCTTATTTTATTGTCTTTTCTTTTGATTCCCCTTAAACTATCGTTATATCTGAATAAACAGGGAAATGAAACTGAAGGTAAGTTCACTCTAAGATTCTTGGGCATACCTCTTTTTTCCAGGAAAATACCGGAAGATAAAACCGATGAAAAAGAAAAAAAGGAAGAAAAGGAAGAAAAGGCTGAAAAAAAAGACAAATTTTCCTTAGAACGTATTTTAAAGATATTAAAATTATTCAAAGAATCTTTACCTTATATTTATGGTTTGATGACCTCTATTTATAATGCGGTGACCATTGAGAAGTTCTCTGTAAACATGAACCTGGGAATGGAAAGTCCCGCCGACACAGCCCTCTTCACCGGGTATATCTGGTCATTCACCTATCCACTAAACGCCCTTACCCGGATTGATGTTAATATAAATCCTGATTTCCAGAGAAGAGTTCTGGATGGCAATTTCCAGATGGATGTTAATATAAGACTCATGGGGATAGTGGTGGAGGCAATACGGGCTTACACCAAAAAACCAGTACGGGAATTAATTAAAGAAGTACGCCAGTGATTTACATGAAAATAAATCAGGAAATAAAGGTTGGAAAATCATTAAAAATAGATGAAAGGGTTTTTTATCCCATCATCAAGATTTTTCACTGGAAACATCAGGATTCAGAGTCCTACTCAGTATTTCCCGTGGCAGTGGTAGTGGTTGAAGGAGAAATGAAGTACATTTTCCCCCTGGAAGAATACGATGAACCCGAAGAATTAGAAACGTATATGGCCATGGTTAAACCACTGTGAATAAAATTTATTTCAAGGGGGTTCTGGAAGTTCAATCAGGGCGCTATTTCAACACCGAAGGAATAAAAATCTTAAGAAAAGCCAATACCATTTTAAGGGAATTATTCCTGCTTTTTTAAGAAAATCATTTATGCTTCTTTTTATAAAATAAATAATCAATCAATTGATTCAGTTTCGGAGGGCCTGCAATTGAAATTGAACTTGAATCAACCCAAATCTTACTATGAAACCTTTGTAATTTTAACTTTAATCCTGTTATCCTGCGTTTTAACCTATTATTTCCATTTTGTTTTAAGATCAGGAGTTCTTTTCACCCACTTCTTCTATATCCCCATAATACTGGCGGCAGCCTGGTGGAAAAGGAAGGGATTGTGGGTCACATTTTTCCTGGCAGGGATGCTAATATTCACTAGTTACATCAGTCCACTGCAAATTGATTACTTTTACGACGACATTTTCAGATCAGTAATTTTTATCATAGTTAGTATAATAACCGTGATTTTAAGTGAAAGAATAGAAAAATCACAGATCAAGCTAAAGACCAGTGAAGAAAGTTTCCGTTCAGTAGTTGAATCCGCTATTGATGGAATTATCACCACTAACCTGGAGGGTAACGTGGTTTTTGTTAATGAGAGCTTCCAGAAAATGTTTCAATATTCAGAGGAAGAAGTTATTGGCAAATCCGTTAAGACGTTCATTCCCCCCCGGCTGAGGGACAGCTATGACCAGAAAATGAAAGAATTCCATAAAACCGGTAAACGCCAGGTAGGGACCTTTGAGTCAGCGGGTCTTAGGAAAGATGGTAAAGAATTCCCCTTTGAAATATCAATCACCAACTGGGAAGGGGAAGGTGAATTATTCACCACCTCCATTATTAGGGATATAAGCTATCGTAAAAATGCAGAAAAAACACGTTCTATTCTCTCTGCAATTGTAGAAGGTTCTGCAGAGTCAATCATTGGCGTTAATTTGGAAGGGAATATTTTAAGCTGGAATAAAGGAGCAGAGCAAACCTATGGTTATTCTGCAAAGGAAACTATGGGAAAATCATATTCCCTACTGTTCCCTGAGGATTCCAGTGAATACCGGGAAATACTGGATACCATTGCTAAGGGTGAAATAATTGACCACTACGAAACTAAAAGGGTGACCAAAGCCGGGCAATTAATCGATATCTCCCTAATTATTTCTCCCATAAAGGATAAAACCGGAAATATAATAGGATTATCCGCCATAGCGCGGGACATAACTCGGGAAAAGGCATCTGAAGAAGCCCTTGCCCGGAGTGAAGCCCAACTATCCATGATCACCGCCAACATGGCGGATATCATATGTCAGGCCAGTATTGATGGTGTTTACATCTATGTCAGTCCCTCGGTCAAATCCGTGCTTGGTTACCAACCACCGGATCTACTTGGAAAATCAATGTTAGAGGGAGTGCACCCTGATGATCGTTCCCGGGTCACCTCCTGCATGCAGGATGCCCGGGGTAAATGCATGACACAATCAGTACAATATCGTTACCTGAGGGCTGACGGTAGTTATGTGTGGCTGGGCACCACGGGAACCCCAATTTATGATGATGAGGGACAGGTAACTGGATTTATTTGTAACAGTCGGGATATAACCAACCAGAAAAATGCAGAAGACGCCCTACGTGAAAGTGAGGCGAAGTACCGAACCCTGGTGGAGTCCGCCAGTGATCCCATTTCCCTGTATGATGAAAATGGTATCTTCTTAATGGCCAACAAGGCTGGAGCACATAGTATGGGCGAAGAACCAGCTGATCTCCTGGGGCGTTCACTGAGAGATTTTTTCCCCCCGGAAATTGCTGAAAAACAGATTGATTTAATAAGAAGGGTAATAAACACCGAAGAGGGGGTGGATATGGAGATGTTTGTCCCCTACGGTGATAAGGATCAATGGTTCAGTACCAGCCTGCAGCCCATTTACGGAAGAGATAACCAGATTCACAGTGTACAGGTTATATCCCGGGATATCACTGAAATCAAAGAAACCCAACTTAAACTGGAGCAGGCCCTCCAGGATAAGGAAATGCTAATGAAAGAGATATATCACCGGGTGAAAAACAACCTGATGGTGATTTCAAGTCTCCTTAATCTACAATCACGTTACATAAAGGATGAAGAAGCCAAGGCCATGTTCAAGCAAAGCCAGGAAAGGGCCCAGTCCATGGCCATGATCCACGAAAGACTGTACCGGTCCGCGGATCTGAAACATATCAATTTTGGGGATTACATACGTAAACTGGCCCGGGATCTCTTTAGGACCTACGTGGCAGATCCTTCCCGGATCAAACTGGAAATGGATGTGGAGGATGTGATGATCGACATAAACATCGCCATCCCCCTGGGTTTGATGGTAAATGAGTTAATCTCCAATTCCATGAAACACGCCTTCCCCGAGGGCAATAGTGGTGAAATAGGGGTTAAATTCAAGGAACATGCCGACCAGTGTGTGCTGGAAGTCAGTGATACTGGTGTGGGATTCCCTCCCGACTTTGACTTTGAAAAATCAGATTCTCTGGGGTTACAGTTGATTAATAGCCTTACCCAGCAAATAAGTGGTGAGCTGAAGTTGGAAAAGGATCAGGGAACCACTTTTAAGATAACCTTCCAACAACCGGAAGAAGATGATTAAAAAGAAGGGATGATTAAAGATTTTTACGGGATGAAAAAGGTAGTTATTCTAAAAAAGGAAAAATAGTTAGATAAAATAGTTATACTTACTCTTAAAAATTAGTCTACCTTAAAGAAATCAGATTTCTTTGCTCCGCAGACCGGGCACACATCCGGTGTATCATCTTCCACAGTGTTACCACAGTATCTGCAGACATAGTAGTCCACATCTTTATTTTCTCCCAGAGCTTCCAGTGCCTTTTGGTAGAGTCCGGCGTGGATCTCTTCCACCTGGTTAGCCACATCAAAGGTCCAAACTGCTTTTTTATCATCTTTAGATTTGGCTTCTTCAATGAACTCGGGATACATTTCTTCGAATTCTTCCTTTTCACCATTGATGGCATCTTCCAGGTTCTGGGCAGTGCTACCAATCCCTTCCATTACCAGTAAATGGTTATGGGCGTGGACAGTTTCAGCTTCAGCAGCTGCTCGGAAGAGTTTGGCCACCTGTGGATATCCTTCTTCATCAGCTTTTTTGGCATAAGCTAAGTATTTACGGTTAGCTTGAGATTCACCGGCAAATGCTTCCTTTAGATTATTTATGGTACTCATTTTTTCACCTATAGATCCTTAATTATGGGTTATATTAAGTGGAGATTCTATAAGAAGTAGATGGTTTATATTTTTCCAAGATTTTAAATTGAACAAAGGTTTCACTTAAAATCAGCAACAGGAAGTCCCATTATAAAATCATTCTAAATTGTAGATGGGTATCGAGTTAATACTATCTTAAAAAATAAGAAAAATAAGAATTAAAAAAACTTAAGCGGATTTGACGGCCATTTCGATGTCTTCGGCTTTGACAGTCTTCCTTCCAGCGTGTTTTGCAAGTTCTACGGCTTTTTTAGCTAGCTCTTCGCCATTTTCTTCCAGAGCTTTGGCTAAAGCCTCCTTTGCATCATCGCTTATCCTTTGAGCACCAGCGTTTTTTATGATTCTTCCAACTGGAGCAATTGGTAATTCAGCCATATTTTCACCTCCTAATTTAGCTATGACTCTATAATATTTAAAGATATCGGTTTTCATGCAATAATCAGCCATGGTACTTAACATGCACACCCCCCAAGTGTGATCATCAACCTACCAAAACTTTAAAGGGTACATACACCCATAGGAATTCCCATGAATAAGACACCGGACATTGAACCCACCATAGAAGAGATACTAAATAAGGCATTAGAGAAGTCGATTTCCCGCGAGGAAGCACTTAAGCTTATTGAAACTACTGGTGATGAATATCAGGCACTTATTCGTGCAGCGGATCGGCGAAGACAGGAATTAGTTGGTGATGAGGTTACCTATATTAAAAATTGGAACATCAACTTCACCGATATTTGCACTGGTACCTGTGGGTTCTGTGCCTTCCGTAAAGACCCGGGACAGGAAGGGGCTTACTTCCTGGATGTGGATGAAATAGTACAGAGGACCAAAACTGCCTGGGATGATGGTGCAGTAGAAGTTTGTATCCAGGGGGGACTACACCCGGATGTGGATGCCTATTTCTATGAAAAAATACTCCTCGGTATTAAGGAAGAAATCCCGGATATGCATATACACGCATTTTCCCCCATGGAAATCTTTTATGGAGCATCACAGGCGGAACTGACTTTAGAAGAAACTTTGAAGATGTTAAAAGACGCGGGATTGGGGTCCATGCCCGGGACTGCAGCGGAAATCCTCAACGATGATGTCCGGAAGGTGATCTGCCCGGGTAAACTCACCACCTCCCAGTGGGTGGAGGTCATTGAAACCGCCCACCAGACTGGTGTGCCCACCACCTGCACCATGATGTACGGCCATGTGGAAAGTACCGAGCACCGGGTGGAACACCTGGAGATCCTCAGAAACATCCAGAAAAAAACTAAGGGGTTCACAGAATTCGTGCCCCTAACTTTCATGCACTACAATGCACCCCTTTATAAACAGGGAATATCCATCCCCGGAACCACCGGTACTGAAGATTTAAAACTCTATGCCGTAGCCCGATTGATGTTCGGAGATTTACTCAAAAATATCCAGGTTTCCTGGGTGAAACTGGGATTCAAATTTGCCCAGGTATGTTTAACTGCAGGGTGTAATGATCTAGGAGGAACACTGGGTGAGGAAAACATTTCACGTTCTGCCGGAGCACAACACGGGGTTTACACACCCCCGGAGGAATTGCAGAGAATAATAAGGGACTTGGATCGTATTCCTGCCGAGAGGGATACTCTTTATAAGAATATCCGGCAGTTATAATCTAGTAGACAGTTATAATCTAGTAAAAATGCCAAATAAGGGGATTTGTTAAAATAAACGTTTTATAACCACCCAATCACCCTCTTCAACACTTTTCATTATCTCCAAACCTTCAACAACTTTTCCAATATGATTCACATCAGAAGCAGGCTGGGAATCACCGAAGAATATGCAGAAGGCTTGGCCCGGTGGCCAGTAGGACACATCCCCTTTATCTGATGAGGGTGAGGGATTTTCGTATTCGTGTTCCAGGGGTATGGGGAAGAAAATTTCTTCCAACCACAACTGGGCTGCACCCTCCAGGGGAAGGTTTTCATACAATTTTTGGGCAGTTGAAGGGTTTCGATCATCCAGAACTACTTTCACGGTTCCTTTTTTCAGTATTTCAATTTCAATTCCAGTCTCCATTGAACTCACCTACTAATTTTAGTATGTCCCGGTCAGTATGCCAAAAATCTTTCAAGTTTTTCCCATTAGAGGGGCCCTTTTCCATCAAAAAGGGTGTTTATCTTATTAATGGGCTTTTTTCCATCAAATAGGGTTTTCATCATCAAATGGGGCCTAAAACATCCTCCTCACTTTCGCCCTGTTTCAGCAGTTCTTCCATGATCTGCACACCGGTGGAGGTCCCGATTTTACTGGCCCCCGCATCGATCATGGCCAGGGCAGTTTCCAGATCCCGGATACCACCCGCAGCTTTAACTCCCATTTCCATACCTACTGCTTCACGCATCAGTCTAACATCTTCTACTGTGGCCCCGCTCACTCCAAATCCAGTGGAAGTTTTCACGTAGTGGGCTCCAGCCTCCCGGGCCAGTTGACAGGCCGTGATCTTCTCATCCCGGGTTAACAGTCCAGTTTCCAGTATAACCTTCACCACATGTCCCCGGGCAGCCCCCACCACTGCAGCAATATCTGCCTGTACCAAGGGGTACTGTCCTGATTTAAGGGCACCAATGTTCAGGACCATGTCCAGTTCAGAGGCACCATTGGCCACTGCCTCTTCTGCTTCAAAAGCCTTGGCATGGGGTGTTTGAACTCCGAAGGGGAATCCTATTACCACACAAACCCCAGTATCTGACATTTCCAGGAGTTCACTGGCCAGTGAGGCCTGGGTGGGTGTTACACAGGCACAGCTGAAGTCATAGTAATCTGCTTCTTGACAGAGCAGTTCAATATCTGCCTCGGTGGCATCACGCTGTACATTGGTATGGTCAATCATTCCCGCCAGTTCTTCAATGGATATCATAATCAAATCCCTCCAAATGTTTTATTTTTTAAATAATTCAATTACAAACAATTCACAAACTTCCAATTATACTTTAAGCCAATTTTTTAGCCATATAGGGGCCTTTCCTTTCATAACCAAATTTGCGGTAATAGTTACGAACCCCAATCCCGCTGATAATGAGTATTTCCCTTTTATCATATTCTTCCCGGCTGATCTCTTCAGCTTTTTTAAGTAACTCTTCACCGTAACCACGGTGCTGCCATAGTTCATCTGTTCTTTCACCCAATGGCATCATGGGGCCGTAAACATGTAATTCACGCACTAAAGCACTGTTATCATTAATTTCGGGACGGTGGGCATGCTCAGAGGGCATGCGCAGTCTTAAAAACCCGAGAAGAACGTCGGCCTTGGTATCCTCATGGGACAGGAACAACTCTTCTCCCTGACTGGCACGGTACTTTTCCACCAGCAGTTTAATGTTTTCTTTCTGGGTGTGGGTTCCCTGGGCGGCCTGGTGCCCCACTTCCCGGCAACGGATGCACTGGCACTGAACTTTTTCCCTTTTAAGTTGGTTGTAAACCAGTTCACCCAGGTTGGATTTCTGGACCCCGGCTTCTATGAGTTGGGAGGGAATATCCCTCTGGATACGCATGGTACGCACCCACTTGGGCAGTATCTTTTTAACCTCCACTATTAGCTGAACTGCTTCCTCACTGGAGTAAGGAGTGTATTCTCCTTTTTTCCATAGTTCGTGGAGTTGGGAGCCTTCGGTTACCAGGCAGGGATAGATCTTCAGCATATCTGGTTTGAACTGTTCATCGGAAAACAACCTCTTGAACATTCGTAAATCCCTCTCAGGGCCACTGAATAGGCCGGGCATCATGTGCATAGCCACTTTAATACCAGAATCCTTTAAAATCCGTGTGGCTTCTACCGTGTCCTGCACCCGGTGCCCACGACGTACTCGGTGATAAATGAAGTTATAAAGGGTCTGCACCCCTAGCTCCACCCGGGTAACGCCCATGTCCAGCATCCGGTCCACATCTTCCCTCTGGGAGTAATCCGGCCGGGTTTCGAAGGTCAGGCCCACACAGCGCACACTGGAATTTTCATTGGCTAGCTGGGCATCCTTAAGATAAAGGAATCCTCCACAATTACCTCCAGTGTATTCATCACTGGAGTTCAGGTTATACTCTTTAACTCCAAAATCAGTCAGGGCCTGCAGGCAACGGGTAATGAACCATTCCTGGAAGCATAAAAATCTGGAGGGGAAGGTACCTCCCATTATTATAAGCTCCACCTTATCTAAGGGGTGGCCAATACTTTCCAACTGCTGCAAGCGATTATAAACCTGTTTATAGGGGTTGAAATCGTACATCCGGGCCCTCAGGGCAGCAGGTTCTTCTCCAGTGTAACTGGGAGGGGCTATGGTGCTCTCCGGACAGTAGAGACACCTTCCATGGGGGCATTTATGTGGAGGGCACATCACGGCCACCACCGCAACACCGGAAATGGTCCTGGTGGGTTTCTTTTTTAAAATAGGGATAACAATCTCTTTTTCATCTTCCCGGGCCGTTTGCAGTATTTCCGAGTTGCGGGGAAACCGGTCCAGCTGGTGTTCCCGGCACACCCTGAATTTGGCCTTTTCCAGATCCTTCCGGTTTTTTATTTTCCCTTCCAATATATCCTCGATTATGGATCTTCCGGCTTTTTCCATTTCTTTTTCTCCAAATTGCATATGAATATAAATTTTTTAATAGTTATCTGGTATTTATCCTTAATATTCCTGTAATATCTTTAGATAATTATGAAGTTATACAGTCACCGTATATTCTGAAGTATAGGTATAGTTTAATTCCACCCATTCTATTATTTGGTTTTAGAAGTGTTTAAATTGCCGGTGCAGAGGGCAACCAAGGGGCTTTACTGTAGATGAAGGGAACTGGTTTTAGTGCTTTAAACCCATCCAGAAATTAGGTGAGCCTTTTAAAGGGGGAATTATTATATACATCAAAAAATAGAGTATAAACTGGTGTTTAAATGAAAGTGAGTGACTTTTTTGGGAGAAGAGTTCTGGATAAAAAGGCCAATGAAATAGGTAAAGTGGTGGACATGGTTATAAAACCAAAGGAAGGTATTATTACCAGCATGATCATATCCACCAGTGATTTTGGCCTGACCCGGAAAGATCTGGAAATAGTAACTGCCGATATTGAAGAAGTGGGGGATTACTTAATTTTAAATGTTGAAAAAGCGGAACTGGAGACTAGAGCACAATCAAACACTGAAAAAGAGAAAGTAAGGCTGGATATTAGGAAGTAAACTAAATATTCTTCTAGACTCACGAAATACTCCTAAATTCACGAAAATCAATCATAATCTAAAGATGGGGGTGAAAATATGGAAGCAGCTAACAGTAAAAACAAAGAAATATCCGTGGGGTCCCATGTAAGATACACGGGCACGGGCAGTGCGGGGGAAGTTCTGGGCCTTCGCAGTGATGATGAAGGATTATGGGCTAAGGTGGACACCACCCAGTTATGGTACAACAGCCGCTATCTGGAACTCATGGATGATGAAGAGTACCATCGCCTCAAATCACGAGAATCCCGGAGAAAGACCAAAAAATCCAGTGAAGATTCTGAACGGGAAACCACCCGGAAGAAGGTGGAAAGCATTAAACAGGACCTGAAAGACGTTGACATGAGCTCGGAACTGTGTGATGGTGGAGGTTAAGACCCTACATTTTTTTTTTATTCTTTTTTTGATTTCTATTTTTTTAAATAATAAGAGTTTGAATTTTTTGAGAGTTTGAATTTATAGCAGTACTTTTCATTTTTCGATAATTTTATTCCGTTTAATGTAGTTTACTTCCTTTTCAATGAGTGTTTATCTGGAATAGGTTTATATGGTATGAAATCCAAAAAAAATTACAAACCGACGGTCGGTTTGTAGGAGGTTACCATGGTCCCCCGAAAACCCAGGGAAGAAAGGATAAATGAAATAACCCAGGCAGCTATAGATGTTTTCCTGGAAAAAGGTTATGAGAATACTACAATGGATGCCATTGCCCGCCGGGCAGGGATGAGTAAAGGAGGGCTTTACCATTACTTTTCCAGCAAAGATATGGTACTGATATCGGCCAATGACAAGATCAGTGAAAAGGTAGAGGACTTAATGAAGGCCGCTCTGGAATGCGATTCAGTTCGAGAGGGAATTCTGTACTACATTGAAAACTACATATGCTACTGGCTGGAACACCCCCGGGAAACTGCATTTCTATTTCTCTCCATTGCCAAGATACTGGAAAAACCAGAACTATTGACCTACTACCAGGAATACACCGCAGATTACCGGTCATTTCTGGAAGCCATATTCACCCGGGGAGTGGAGATGGGAGAATTCAAACCACACCCAGTAAGGACCAGTGCCCTGACCCTGATGGCGGCCCTGGATGGTATCCTAAGTTACATGATATTTGACAACACCCTAAATCTGGAAGAAGTACTCCAGGATTTTGAAGAAAAATTCATTAAACCCATTGAAAAGTGAAAATAGTATCTGATTTGATATCAACTCTTGATTATTAAGTCATAAATCTGATAATTAATTGTTAAAGAGGAGATGGACCTTATGTTAAATATTAGTGGATTGTTTAGGGGGTTTGAAAATGGTTAAAGATGTAATTGACTTTTACTACTTCTCGGGAACTGGAAACACTTTGCTAGTGGTGCAGAAAATGAGGGATGTTTTCACGGAAAAAGGAATTCCGGTGAATTTACACCCCATGGAAAGATCAAAACCGGATAATATCAACTTGAACCATACCATTGGGTTAGGATTCCCCATTGCCGAGCTGTCCACCTACAATTTTGTGTGGAACTTCATCCGGGGGCTGCCCGAAACAGACCAGAACACGGAGATCTTCATGGTGGACACCCTGGCTGGAATATCCGGAGGTATTGTGGGTCCGGTGCATGAAATAGTTAAGAAGAAGGGCTACCACCCAATAGGGGCCAGAAAAATAGTCATGCCCCCTAACATATTCTACATTGAGGATGAGGAAACCTCTAAGGAGAAGGTCCAGAGGGGACTCATCAGGGCAGAGCAATATGCCGGTGAACTATGCACTGGTAATTCACAATGGGATAAATCATCTATATTTTCCCGGACTGTTTATTACACCTCCCTGGCCGGTCTTAAGATAACAGAATCCAGTGTGAATCAGAAACTACTGCACCTGAAGACAGATGAAGCAGAATGCAAAAGTTGTGGTATATGTGTAAAACTGTGCCCGGTGCATAACATAACCATGGATGAAGGTAAAACTCCGGAGCACGGTTTCAACTGCGAGTACTGTTTAAGATGTACCTCCCTGTGCCCCCGTGGTGCAATAAGCTGTCCTTTCAACTATCAAGGGAAAACTTATCATGCAGTTAAAGCTAAAGAGTTTCTTAAATAACCGGCAGGTTCTTAAATAACATACCGGAATCTACCGGTTTCTTAAACTATACAATACAGTAAATAATTATACAAACGGTAAATAAAATTCGCGGGTGAGGGTATGGTAAATCTAGATGAGAAAAATATGGATTTTGAAGCACTGGCCAGAGAAGCATTGAATAATGATGATCTATTCAGTGAACTGAAGGAGGGTGTACTATCCAAGAATAATAACGTACGGCAAAACAGTTTCAAGGCCCTGCAGTTCCTGTCAGAAGAAGATCCTGAATTTTTATACCCTGAATGGGACCTCTTCCAGGAAATGCTTCACAGTTCAAACAACTTCCATAAATATATTGCCATATACATTCTGGCCAGTTTAACCAGTGTGGATAAGGATAAACGGTTTGAAGAAATATTCGATGATTACTACGGAATACTTGCCGGGGATAAAGCCATGACGGCATCCCATGTGGCTTTAAACTCAAGTGTGATTGCCCATAACAAGCCAGAACTACAATCCCGGATCGTTGATACTCTCATGCGAATTGATGAGATTCACCAGGGCAAACAGAAGGAACTCATCAAGGCCTATGCCATCGAAGCCCTGGGTAAGATCTACCCCGAAGCAGAGGATAAAGAACTAATTGAAAATTTCATAAAATCCCAGGTGGATAGTAAAAGTCCCAAGACCCGCAACATGGCCCAGTGTTTTCTGGAGAGGTGTGATTAGATAAATTAATATATTAGGAACCCCCTACAATTATTTAGGGGTTACATGGTGGACATGATCAATGCTCTAGAATTCCCACGGCGGAAGAATGAATTCAAAAAGATGGTGGGTCAGATAGGTTCCCAGAATCAATCTGGAAACAGGCTCCCTAAATCTGAAAATCAACTGGGAATGTTGTTAAGTAAACCTACTATTAGAACCATCCCCCCAGATAAACAAACCTTTGATAACCCTGAGCTGTGGAAAAATTTTCAAAAACAATACCAGCATGAGTTTAATGAAAAGGTAAAACTCATGGATAAAATTAGGCATAAGAAAAATGCCCTGAAGCCCTCAGAAAATTATAGCACGGGTTTTTTATAGTTATAACTCTTTTTTCAAGTAGCTGAAAACCATCCTCGGGATCAGGATGATAAAAAAATTTATAAAGAATGTTGTCCAAATTATATGGAAGGATAATTGTAGTGAGTAACTTGGGATTCTTTAGTATTATTTTGCACTTAATTTCTCATTACACCTCCTAAGTCTTTTGTAGGTTATTTGTTAAAACTGGGGGTATACAGTGACCAATGAAAGAAAAATCAGGCTTGAAGATGGGGAATTGGTTAATTCGGATATGGAAGGTATGATTGGTACCTTCGAGACCATTGCCAACCACCCCCTTTCCAGAATACTTCTGGAAAAAACCATGAACTACTGCCAAAAGGACGAAGCAAATTCTATTGAGGTGGGATTGCAGCTCATGCTGGGGCAACGGGAAAATGCCTGCCTAAAATGCACCATATTATCCAAGATCATATCTCACCTGGTAAAAAAAGGAATTGCAAACTTCGGAGTTTCAGAATCAGAGTTCAAGCAGATAATGGAAGATCCCTACTGGGTAAAGGGTTTAAGCAGTGTACTTAAGGGCATAGCACTATTCGGTGTTCAAAAACCCTTTGTACCCGGGGCACCCTTTCAGGTGGTGTGGAACATCACCCGCCGGTGCAATATGAAATGTGAGCACTGTTACGAAAATGCCGGCAAACCCGGTAAAGATGAACTCAACTCTGGCCAAGTATTAAATGGTTTAGACATTCTTTCAGAAGCCGGAGTAACTTCCGTTGCTTTATCTGGAGGTGAACCCACCCTGCATCCTCATATCCATGATTTCATTAAGCATGCCAAGGATCAGGGATTGTTTGTTGCCATGGCCACCAATGGATATCTGCTCTCCCGGCAGGATGTTACCCGTAAATTTGAAGATTCTGGCCTGGAATTTGTGCAGATTAGCCTGGATGGTCTTAGCTCCCGAACCCATGATTCATTTAGGGGAGTTAGTGGTGCCTGGGATAAAGCAGTTCAAGCTATTTCCCACTGTGTTGATGCTGGTTTTTTTGTGGAGGTTGCCACCACTGTCACTGAATACAACTACCAGGAAATACCTCAGATGATGGATTTTGTAAGAGATTTAGGTGTGCAGTGGTTCATGTTGTACAATTTTATACCCACGGGGAATGGCCGCAAAATTGTAAACAGTGATATTTCTCCTGAAAAAAGGCAGGAATTGTTAGAAAATGCTTATCATGAAAATAACAGGGGGGACATGCAGGTTTTATCCACAGCCCCTCAATATGCTACTATTGCGGAATCTATGGTCTCATCTCAAACCAAAGTAATTCCCACCCATTTTTACAACCCGGAATATACCAGTAACACTTTAAAAAAACTTGCTGATTTTATTGGGGGTTGTGGTGCCGGACGGTTCTATCTGAGCATTGAACCCAATGGAGATATCTTTCCCTGTGTGTTCTTCCCTCATGACGAGGAGGTATGCCTGGGAAACATTCTCTCTGATGATTTCAATGATCTGTGGCAGCACCACGAACTTCTGGATAAATTCAGGAATAAAAATATCCTCAAAGGTCATTGTGGTGGGTGCAAATCCAGGAATATCTGTGGAGGGTGCCGGGCCAGGGCCTATAACTATTTTGGTGACGTGCTGGCCCCGGATCCCGGTTGTGTTAACAATTTCACCCAATGGTTGGAGATTAAAAAAGGACTTCCAAAGGGTGCTCAAGAACTAGCTGATGGAAGAATTTTAATTGATCTAAAATATGCGGGCTGATAATATGGATGTTATCCTCATAAACCCTTATGATGAAAATGCGGTTAAAAATGGTCTGGGGTTCATTACCCCTCCTCTAAATTTGATGTACCTGGCATCATCACTGGAACATGCTTCCTTTTCAGTGAAAATAATTGACGATGACCTGCTGCAGATGGGATACCATAAAGTTTCCCAGATAGCAGCCAAACTTAACCCCCAAATAATAGCCCTCACTGCCACCACCTCCACCATAAAAACGGCCATGAAATATATAAAATTAATTAAAAAGGTTTTACCCAATGTATTATCAGTAATAGGTGGTCCTCACCCTACTTTTATGCCAAATGAAGTTTTAAAAGATCCACTTGTCGATGTGGTGGTACTGGGGGAAGGTGAGGAAACTATGGTTCATCTGGCCCGTAATTACATTGATAAAGGAAGCCAGGATATCTCCAATATTCCGGGAATTGCCTACAATGATCCAGAGCAGGGAAATATCAAAGTTACACAACCACGACCACTTATAAAAGACCTGGATTCTTTACCCTTACCAGCCCGACATCTAGTTCCCTTTGATTCCTACGGGGTCTCCAAAGACCAGTCTGGGGGAATGATCACCAGTAGAGGTTGTGTTTTTTCGTGCGGGTACTGTTCTTCTTCCCTGATTATGGGTAAAAAATTCAGATCACGCAGTCCCCAAAATGTGGTTGATGAGATTGAGGAACTCTATTACCACTATAAAATCAGGGACATAGCCTTCATGGATGACACTTTCCTCTTAAATAAAAAAAGA
>NZ_JARVXG010000055.1:50000-55000 GCF_029848115.1 Methanobacterium formicicum
GAGGAAGAGGGGTGTTTACCCACCTTGATACCGTGTTCTTCGAATTTTTTAAATTCCTTAACCTTTTCATTCTGAATGGATAATAGGGGGACAGTGTAAACTACTTTACCGCCCTCAAGGATGGTTCGGAGGGCAGCCATTACTCCCAGGAGGGTTTTTCCACTGGCCGTGGGTATGGCAATGATGAAGTTTTCCTTCTCCTCCAGTAAGCCCGCTTCCACCACAGCCTTCTGGGCAGGGTTCAAATCCTCAATCTGAGGGTAAGAATCCTTGATTATTTTTCTGATGGCAGGATCCAGTGATTCAAGACTCATATTAACTTCCTATTTTTTTGTCCTTATTTTTTCCAGAATAGTTTAGTCAAAATTTAACTCTATTTTTTCCTTCTTCAGCACTTCAATAGCACTTATGCTGGTGGAGGGGTACTGGCCCTTCTCATCCTTCTCCACACTTTTAACCATGTCCCATATGGTCAGAAGACCAACGCTAACTCCGGTTATGGCTTCCATTTCCACTCCGGTCTTCCCGGTGCTCTTAACCTCCACGGTGACCTCGATGGAACCGGGGGTCACTTCAAATTCCACTTCCACACCACCGATGGGTATGGGGTGGCAGAGGGGTATTAGCTGGGAAGTGGATTTAACTGCCTGGATGGCTGCTATCTGGGCAGTGGTGAGAACGTTTCCCTTCTTAAGTTCTCCCTTTTCAATGAGGTTAATGGTTTCTTCCTGCAGGTTTATCTTCCCCCTGGCCAGTGCAGTCCTTTTAATGACGGGTTTATCTCCCACTTCCACCATATGCACCCCACTCTGGGTGAGGTGTGTGAATTTTTTCTCCTCCATGTCCATATCTCCTGTTACCAAATCATTTGATGAATTCAACCATCTTCCGGTAGTTCCGGTTAGATTACAGATGTGGCCTGTTTTTATCTAATTGGGGGGCCATGCTTATCTGAAATCTGCCCTATTACTTATCAAAAATATTTATCTAAAAATATGGTGAGTTAACTTTCTAGTTATAATGTTGGATAGAGCCGGTGATAAATAATAAGTTAATAGGGTATCTTCAGGGTACTGTATTTCCGGGAATGTTCCCGGGCAGCCACACCCTTTTCCTGCCTCAACTCTTCATTCTGTAAAATTTCATCCAGAGCTCTGGCCAGTTTCAGTGGTTCGGCAGGTTTAACCATAGATCCCACCATATCATTCATTACTTCGCCGATTCCTCCGACACTGGTAGCCACCACTGGCAGGCCACTGGCCATGGCTTCCAGAATGGTGATGGGGAATCCCTCGGATATGCTGGGTAGAACAAAAACACTGGCGGAGGGCATGATATCTTCCACATCACGCCGGGCACCGGTGAAAACCACGTCGCTGATTTTATCATCTTCGACCTTTTTTTCCAGTTCCGGGCGCAGGGGGCCATCGCCCACTATTAACAGCTCGACATCAGTTTTCATTAACTTCTTGGCTTCCAGGAGATACTTCACTCCCTTTTGATATACCAGGTTACCCACAAAGAGCACGGTCGGCTTATCACTTCTCATTTTTATATCCGGGGGGAGTTCCGTTTTCTGGGGATTGAATCTTTCCGTGTCAATGGCATTGGGTGTTACATAAACCTTTTCAGGGTTTATACCCATCTTCAGCACCTTATCTTTCAGGTCATTGTTAACCACCATTACATAATCTGCTTTTTTAAGAACCGACCGGATCAATCTCTGTAAAAGGGGGTTATTGGCCTGAATCATGAGGTCTGAGCCATGGGCAGTTACCGCAGTTTCCTTACCCATCCATGATCCCAGGTACACTCCAATGAGACCCGGGGGGAGAAGAAAATGGGCGTGGATAAGATCAATTTGGTAACGACGTATCATGCTCCTCAGTTTGAAAAAAGCAGATACAAAGAAGAATAGACCCCTTAATCCTTTGATGTTGGGTGCCGGGGCAGTTTCCACCTTCACTGGACCCAGGTCCTTCACATCCGGGTGGGGGTAGGTTAACACGTAAACTTCATCCCCTCTTTTAACGATTTCCTGTGATAGGAGATAAGTATGGGATGAAACACCTCCAATATGAGGGGGATATTGTCCTAATATGCACACACGCATGATTTCACCTTAATTTGAATCTATACCCGTAATCTGAATTTATACCAGTAATCTATATTCTACTTTATACTTTTAATACATCTATAAGTTCTTGTAGAATACCCATTGTAGTTAAGTCTATTTTCTAAATATTCTGCCCTTTATTCTTTAGAATAGCGTATCCCGGTTAAGTAACTGCCAAGATAATAAGAAGATTTTCCAGGATTAGGGAGAATTAGTGAATTGAACATTCTTATAATGAGTTTAATACTCGGATGAATTAATAAATTCTTTAAGGGGTGAATAAAAGAAACCTTTAGGGTACGAATAAAAGAAATTAACGACTTTTTAATTGGACATTATGATTAGGGTTGAGTATGGTTCCATCCATCTTTAAAATAATCACTTCGGGCATAAGGTTGAACCTTTCCTGGCAACGCTCCTGGATGGTCCGGGCAATGGAGTTGAAGACCTTCTCCACCATTTCTTCCCTTTCCAGGATTTCCAGCATATCCTCCGTGGTGTTGGAATGGTACACTTCCTCCAGGACCTGTTTATTCCCACCCATGAGGCCAGTATGGGTGGTTATGATCTCCCGGCGGCCATCTGCCAGGCGATGTTCAGTTTGGAAGATACCTCCGGCTATTTTTACCAGTTTACCAGCATGGCCCATTAGAATTAAACGGGTTAACCCACATTTACTGGCTTCTTTTAACATGAAACCCACCAGATTGCCCATCTGGATGATCTGGTCATCTTCCACATCCAGCAACTCCTTGGCCAGTTTTTCTCCAATATTACCGGGCACAAATACCAGCTCCCGGTACCCCTCAGCCAGGGCCACATCCAGCTGACATTTTTTGGACTTCTGGAAACTGTCAGAATTCATGGAGCGGGCAACACCCGTGGTTCCCAGTATGGAGATGCCGTCCACAATACCTAGACGGGGATTCATGGTCCTTTTAGCAATATCTCTGCCCTGGGGGATGCTGATTAAGACCCGTGCACCTTTTCCTTTAGGGAGTGCTTTTTCCAGGTTGGATAGGATCATCTTCCGGGGTACGGGATTTATAGCCACCTCACCAATGGGTAGCTGCAGTCCCGGTTTGGTTATTTTACCCACCCCTTCTCCTCCCTGAATCAGGAGGCCAGGTTTATCCTGGAGAGTGACTTCGGCCTGCACTTCCAGGTTAATGGTTACATCCGGGTCGTGGTAGGGAAATTTCACCACACTAGCCACCCCGGAGTGATCATCAATCTTCCGGGAACTTTTAACGAATATATCCAGGGATCCCAGTGGTGTTTCAATAGTTACTGATGAAGGCACCTTACCCTCAATGGATAACAGTGCGGCCAGGGCTGCAGCAGTAGCTGCACTTCCAGTGGTAATACCGTAATCTTCACTCTCAACAGGAAAAGAAACAGGTGGGGGGGTTGATTTATTCCCCCTGCTATTTTTAGAATTAGATTGAGAGATTTGGTCTTTTTGACTGGAATGATCTTCTTCCATGTTAATTAAAAATAATAGGTTTATTTTATTTTCCTTTTTCTTCTTCTATGGCCTTTGCCAGTTCTTCTTTACTGGGAGCACCGACAAAACGTACCACTCCATTTAGAGCAATGGCCGGGACAGCCATAAGACCATAATCAATTGCTTTTTCACGGTCTACCATTATGTCGATCTTTTCAATTTCCATTACACCAGGCATGTCCTTTTCAACTTCGTTTACTACTTCAATAGCCATGGGACAGTAGGGGCAAGAGGGGGATGTGAATACTTCTACTTTGACAACCATATTTTTCACCTCAGTATTTACTCTGTTTTTTTAGACATTTTATATTTTATTTAAGTTCTTTTTTTTGGAAATCTTTATTTTTATAATTTGGTTATTTTCAATGAATTTTATGTAAATTTTACCTTCTTTGGGGAAAATCACCAAAATTGAAGCCTTACCTTGAAACCTTTGGTCATCACCTCAGGGAGTAATCCACGGAGCTCTGCACTGAATCCTGATTAATCAGACTTCCAATCCCTTTACCTAAGGCATAGGCGAAGTTGGTGGAGTAACCTTTAAGAATATCAGCTAAAGATTCAGTAGGGGTAAGGGTAATCACGTTATAATCCCCGGATATACCTCCCAGTCGGGCGGCCATTTCAATGGCCTTTTCCCGGTCACCAGTTTCATCCACCAGTTTAAGATCCTTGGCCTGGGTTCCGGTGTAGATTTTACCTTCGGCAATACTACGCACGTACTCTACATCCAGGTTACGGTTTTCGGCCACCTGTTTGATGAAGTATTCATAATCCTGATCCACCATCCCCTGTAACATTACAGTCTCTTCTGGAGTTAGATTACGGTAGGATGCACCCATATCCTTGTACTCCCCGGCTTTAATGGCGTACTGGTTCACCCCGATCTTCTGGTAAAGGCCCGATAAATCAGTTAAACTGAGTATAACTCCAATACTGCCCACAATTGAGGAGGGGCTGGCCACAATTTTATCGGCAGGTGAAGCCACCAGGTAGGCACCGGAAGCACCAATATCGCTGATCCAGACCACCACGGGTTTACTGGAGTTTTTCACAGCATTCATAATCTCTTCACTGGCCACTGGCGAACCACCGGGGCTGTTAACATCCAGGACTATGGCACTCACTGAACTGTCCTCTTCTGCTTCTTTAATACTATCAGTGACGGTTTGAGGGGTTATTACGGAACTTTCCAGAAAACTGGACTGCCCATAGGCGATTTCACCCTGTAAAGGGATAACTGCCACGGTATTTCCAAAACTAGTACCATTAAGTCCGTCACTGTTTCCTAGAAGGGACAAGATAGTAACAAAAAGAATTATAAGAACTAAAAATCCTCCTCCAGCAATACCTAAAACCAATTTGGTATCCTTTTCC
>NZ_JARVXG010000055.1:60000-67500 GCF_029848115.1 Methanobacterium formicicum
CCAGTGCCATGCGTATGGAACCGGATGTCCCCCTGGTAATACCCGAGGTGAACCCGGAACACCTGGACTTAATTGAAACCCAGCAGAAAAACAGGGGATGGGATGGATTCATTGTTACCAACCCCAATTGTTCCACCATAGCCCTGGTAATGACCCTGAAACCCCTATATGACCAGTACGATATAAACCGGGTGTATGTGTCCACCATGCAGGCAGTTTCCGGAGCAGGTTACAATGGTGTGCCCTCCATGGCCATGATCGACAACCTGGTACCCTTCATTGGAGGAGAAGAGGAAAAAATGGAATCAGAAACTCTGCACCTTCTGGGTGACTTCGATGGTGAAACTGTGGAACCAGCCACCTTTGGGGTTAGCACCTCCTGTCACCGTGTTCCTGTGGTGGATGGCCACACCGAGGCGGTTTTCATGGAAATGGATGAAGAATTCCACCTGGAAGATGTTAAAAATTCACTCCAGACTTTCCAGGCACTGCCCCAAAAATTAAACCTGTACTCCGCACCGGAACACCCCGTCATTGTCCGGGAAGAGGAGAACAGACCCCAACCACGTATGGACCGCATGATGGGAAAAGGAATGGCGGTTACTGTGGGAAGACTCCGCCAGGATCCCGTGTTCCCCCGTAGCCTAAAATACGTCCTTCTGGGTCATAATACAGTTAGGGGTGCTGCAGGAGCATCTATACTTAATGCAGAATTAATTAATGAGATAATGTAGGAATTTTCTTGCATTAACTCCCTTTTTTTAGTTAGATTAATTTAAATCCCTAATATTTTCCCTATTTTTACTTGATTGTTGTGGAGTTTTAATTTTTGTGGAGATAACTCCTCGTTTCGAAAGAATTTATCTTCCAATTATAGGAGTCATATTCACCACCCAAAAGATATTATATACTAACATTATAATTAATGATAATTATGTCAGCATAGGGGAATATATCCTAATGTAGGAGGAAAACTATGAATATATCAAAAAAAATGTTGGGTTTGTTAGTTCTGGTCTGTATGGTTGTGGTGATATCCGGATGTACCACCACCAATAACACCAGCAGTAATAGTGGTAATTCAAATGCAAGTAATAGTACTAATGCATCTGCTTCTAATGATGTTAGCGTTGTTGTAAGTTATCCTGGTAGTTGGGCTGCAGATGTGAGTGGTACCTTTGGATACCGTTCGTTATCTGGTACGGGAGATCAAACCACCAATCTGGGTAGTGTTTCTGGATCGGTTACTATTTCTGCCCGTAAAACCGAGGGAGGCTCCGGGACTTTAACCACTTCTATAATGAAAGGTGGAAAAAATCTGGGCACAGCCAGCACCTCTGCTCCATGGGGAGGAGCTTCTACCACGGCCATAATTTAAATCCCCTCTTTTTTTTATTTTATTTATTCTGGAAACAAATGATGCTGTTTTATTGGGTTTTTTATAATTAATATTAGTTGGTTATTACTATTTAACGAAGTCAACAGCCCTCTAAATTGGTCATTATCAGTTTTGTTAATTAATTTTTATTTTTTGTATTATTTTGCTCTGGTTCTAAAAATCTAGTGTAAACCTTGATAAATCTGAACCTAGCAGCATCATCCAAGCCCACAACAAGAATTGTTCCAATTAAAACATAAAATTATAAATATCCATTTATATTACCAATTATCTAATTGGTATTGTACAGATTTCTAGGGGATTCTTGGTTATACTTCTGGTATTTTTCGTTGTAGGTATTTTTTGTTTCAGATGGAGAACAAAGGGATAATTCCTAGTTTCCACATACATACATACATAAATATAATATGCTTTGGTTAATTTGGGGACGATTATGAGAGTGACAAAGGATCCTGAAATAAGGCGCAAAGAGTTAATGGATGTAGCAGAGGAATTATTCCTTGAAAATGGGTACGAAGAGACTGCAGTATCCGATATAGTTAAAAAAGCAGGCGTAGCACAAGGTACGTTCTATTATTATTTCAAATCCAAAGAAACAATACTGGATGCAATCACTGATAAATACCTTGATATTATTATTGAAAAAACGGAAAGTATTGCCGATCAGGAGAACTTAAATAGTATAGAGAAATTAATGGCAACATTTGAATTTACTTCATCATTTACAGGAGATCGTAAGGGAATAATGGACTATATTGAGGAAGGAAGGTGCGCTCACTTACAAATCAAGTTCAATGAAAGGATGTCTTCTGCAACTATTGAACATACTGCACGTATAATTCAACAGGGTATTGAAGAAGGTGTTTTTGATACTAAATACATTGAAGAAGCTGCTCGAGCGTATCTAGGAGTAACAGCTTTAATTCTCCAGGGAGTAAGTGATCTTGATCCTAAATCACCTGAATTTATGAGAAGATTAATGGCACTGTTCTATTTTATGGAGCGAATTTTGGGTGCAGAAAACGGCATTATCGCCAGTGCTTTCATGGCAATGACGACCAATAAATGATATCGGAGGAATTATTAATTGACAAAATTGGGTTTAAATTCCCAGCAGGATATCATGAGTTCCACAAAGATCAATTATGAAAATAACTAAATTAGATGAATAAAAAGAATTTATTAGTTTTTTGTTGAAATTTCTAATCCTTTTTTTTTATAAATGCTCCGATATTTCCACAGATGGCATAGAACCATATAAATAATACCTATTCAATGTTCTGGTTTCATTAAGACCTTATTCCAAATTAATAGGTTTGATAAAGTAATTTTCATGATATTACCTTTGATTGCTATGTTTTCACCGATGAATTCTGCTAATGCCGATGAATAGAATCTAGAATTATTATTAATAAGAAAATTTTGAATTCATTTATTAAATTGAATTATTTAATTAGATAACGGATTATTTTAAGTCCTTTTTTATTCTGAAAGTACAGGAAATGATCAAATAAATCCCATAATTATAAATACAACAAAAATCATAACTGACTGACAATCAGTCAAATGAAATATCAAAACACAATATGATATATTTGATTACAGATTAGGGGAATATCCATGAGTAATTATGAAAACGAGAATGAATATGCAATACAAATCTTTGGTCTAACTAAGAGCTTTGGAAATCGCAAAGCTGTAGATAAAATCAATCTCGTAGTGAAAAAAGGAGATATTTTTTCTCTTCTTGGACCAAATGGCGCAGGTAAAACCACTATCATAAAAATGCTTTCTGGTGTTCTTAAACCGACAGTTGGAACAGCAAAAATTATGGATTATGATATAACGAGAGATCTGTCAGAAGTTAAAGGAATAATCGATATTTCACCCCAGGAAACTGCTATTGCAGGTCATTTAACTGCTTGGGAAAATCTTATATTAATGGGTGGGATAAATGGCTTGAAAAAGGAAGATACGGAAAAAAGGGCTAAAAAATTAATAAAATTAATGGGACTTACTGAAAGGGCGAATGAACAGGTGCAGAAATTTTCAGGGGGAATGCAACGTAGATTAAGCATAGCAATGGCTTTGATTTCTGATCCTCCAGTACTTTTTCTTGATGAACCCACTTTGGGTTTAGATCCTCAGGCTCGAAGGGTTATCTGGGAGCAGATCGAGCAGTTGAAGGGGAAAAAAACAATCATATTAACCACACATTATCTTGAAGAAGCAGATGCTCTTGCTGACAGGGTTGCAATAATTAGCCGAGGCAACATTATTGCAGAGGGAACGCCGCAAGAACTTAAAAAAAACATACATGGGCTACAGACCATGATAATTAAGGGACAAAACCTTTCCTCTCCAAATATTGATGGATTAAAAGAGGTATATCCTCATATTACAAAAATAGATGGTGGAATCAAGATAGAAGCACAGGAATTAATTTTTGATGAGATAGTTGATTATTTACGTTCTAGAGGAGTGAAAATTAACTGGCTTTCCATGAAAGAACCTTCTTTAGATGATGTTTTCCTTAATCTTACCGGAGAGGAGGTGAACTAATGCGATTTTTAAGTCTTGCTAGTCGAAATCTTAAAGAAATATACCGTGATCCACTCGCCATTGCATGGGGTATGGTTTTTCCTGCTGTTTTAATGCCTGCTATTATTTCCATAGGTAAAAATGCCCCTCTGGAAATTTTTACAGCCAATGCATTAACACCTGCAGTGGCGGTATTTAGTTTTGGTTTTTTAACTTTGTTTTCAGCTATAATTTTAGCAAAAGATCGTGAAAGTGCATTTTTAACCAGACTTTTGACCACACCACTTACAGCAACAGATTTCATATTAGCATACATTCTGCCATTTTTGCCAATAGCAATACTCCAGATTATAATCTGTTTTGTAGTGGGGAGTTTTTATGGAGTTACAATTAATTCAACCATTTTATTAACTCTGATAATTCTTTTCACCATGGCAGTTGGATGTATTAGTTTGGGAATGATATTGGGATCTCTTTTCACGGAAAAACAGGCTCCAGGGGTGAGTTCAATAGTCATAGTTATAATATCCCTATTAGGTGGATGTTGGATGGATTTAAAGGCAATTGGTGGTGTATTTGAAACAATTGGATATTCACTTCCTTTTGCACATGCCATTGATGCTGCAAGGGCTGTTCTGAATGGATCTAGCGTGAGTGGTATTGTTACAGATTTTTATTGGGTTCTTGGTTATACTCTGGTATTTTTCGTTGTTGGTATTTTTTGTTTTAGATGGAGAACAAAGGGATAATTCATAGTTTCCACATACAAAATATATTTTGAAGGTGAATTATAAAAAATAGCTTTTTATCATTATTTTTTAAAACAAAGAGTTTTTAACTACTAATTGGCGAAAATCTACTATTTAACGAAATTAACTAAGTGTAGTATATGAAATTCATCACAATACTTTGTATTAATAATCAACAAATTTATATGTCATAAAGCGAGAAAAATGGCACATTTATTACAATTTATAATTACAATAGTGTCCCCTAAATTTGTGATTGTGGAGTAATACATAAATCTCAGATTTTTATCTCAAAACTTAAAAGCCTATTAATGCATAAATAAAATAAACTATAATTGGTGATTGTAACCTATAATACAGTAAATTGTGTTGATAATAAAAAATCTTACTATCCAAGTGATAACCATGGCCTTTTTGAAGGATACCGAGAGAGAGCAGTTGAGACAGCTGGTTAAAGCCTGTCTTTTAGAGATCAGCAAGTTGAAGATCGAACTTAAGAAATGCCAGAAAGAGTCTTCAAAATCCATGATTCAGGAGCACAGTAAACTTCAGGAATTGCAAATAAAACAGAATAAGGAAATCCAGAAAAAAGAAGCCGAAATCCAGAAATTACTCAATCAGCTGGAAGAAAAGGATTCGAAGATTGAAGAACTCCAGAAGGTTAGGGATCAGTTTAAACTCCTCACCCAAAAGCCTAAAAAAGATTTAACCTCCTTCCAATCCAACGTATACCTCCTACTTCCAGATAGGGAGGATAACCTGGAAAATCTGTATGAATGGATCATTGACATGGGATTCACCGAGCTCACCCTCCAGAACTTTGAACACGCCCTCCGTAATCTGGAAAGGAAGGGGTACTATCGCTCCCAGGAAAGAGATGGTACTGTACTGTGGAAAAAGATAGAGAAGGATTAATTTTGTCTGGTTTTTTACCATTAATGTTTTTTACTTATTAAGTGTTTTTATCCATTTAAAGTACACGGTATAGGGGTTATTCTGCTTTATCCGGGTTAATATTATAAAATTATAGTAAAATACTAGGGAATTGTTGCAAAATACCAATTGGGGCCAATAATACCCTCCACATTTTCCCTGGACCGGACCATAGCAAACTATTTATATAACCTCTAACCCACTGATCATTTACATAAAACAAATTGAGGTGATATTGTGGCACAATTAGGACAAGGACAAGGACAACCTATTATTATAATGCCTGAGGGCTCTTCTAGAGTTTTAGGACGAGATGCTCAGAGAATGAACATATTAGCAGGAAAAGTATTGGCCGAAACCGTAAGGACCACTTTAGGTCCTAAAGGTATGGACAAGATGCTCGTAGATGGATTAGGTGACATCGTAGTGACCAACGATGGAGTAACTATCCTCAAAGAAATGGACATCGAACACCCTGCCGCTAAAATGCTGGTAGAAGTAGCCAAAACCCAGGAAGACGAAGTGGGAGACGGAACCACCACCGCAGTAATAATTGCCGGAGAACTCCTCAAAAAGGCAGAAGGTCTCCTGGACCAGGACATCCACCCCACCATCGTGGCCATGGGATACCGCCAAGCAGCTGAAAAAGCACAGGAAATCCTGAACGTAATAGCCATCGATGCAGAAGACAGGGAAACCCTCCTGAAAGTGGCCATGACTGCCATGACTGGAAAGGGAACTGAAAAAGCCCGAGAACCACTAGCAGAACTGGTGGTCGGAGCAGTCAAACAGGTGGAAGACAACGGCGAAATCGACCAGGACCACATCAAAATCGAGAAAAAAGACGGAGCAACCATAGATGACTCCCAGCTCGTAAACGGGGTCATAATCGACAAAGAACCCGTACACCCTGGCATGCCTAAAAAAATAGAAGATGCCAAGATCGCTCTATTAAACAGTGCCATTGAAGTTAAAGAAACCGAAGTGGACGCTGAAATCAGAATCACCGACCCTGCCCAGATGCAGGCCTTCATTGAACAGGAAGAACAGATGATCCGGGATATGGTAAACAAAATCGCCGATGCCGGAGCCAACGTACTCTTCTGTCAGAAAGGAATCGACGACCTGGCACAGCACTACCTGGCCAAAGCAGGAATCATGGCTGTACGCCGAGTCAAAAAATCAGACATGGAAAAACTGGCCCGAGCAACCGGTGCCACCGTGGTCACCAACATCGAAGACCTGGACTTCGAAGACCTGGGACTGGCCGGCTCTGTAGCAGAAAAGAAAATCTCCGGCGAAGCCATGCTCTTCGTGGAAGACTGTAAAGACCCAAAATCAGTCACCCTACTCATCCGCGGTTCAACTGAACACGTGGTCGACGAAATCCAGAGGGCAATGGAAGATGCCATCGGTGTCGTCGCTGCCACCGTGGAAGACGGAAAAGTAGTAGCTGGTGGAGGCGCTGCAGAAATTGCCATAGCCAAAGGATTAAAAGAATACGCTGACACCATCAGTGGCCGTGAACAGCTAGCAGTATCTGCATTCGCTGAAGCACTGGAAGTTGTACCTAAAACCCTGGCTGAAAACGCCGGACTGGACAGCATCGACGCTCTGGTGGACCTACGCGCAGCCCACGAAAAATCACTGTACATGGGACTGAACGTATTCAAGGGTGAAGTAACCGACATGTACCGTGCCGGAGTCATTGAACCTCACCGAGTCAAAAAACAGGCCATCCAATCCGCAGCAGAAGCTGCAGAAATGATCCTCAGGATCGACGACGTCATTGCATCCACTGGTGCAGGTAAAGAACCTGACATGGGTGACATGGGCGGAATGGGCGGAATGCCTGGTGGAATGCCACCAATGATGTAA
>NZ_JARVXG010000055.1:72500-85089 GCF_029848115.1 Methanobacterium formicicum
TCCCCCTATCAGAAAAGGATGAAAAATCAACAGAAAACCGCACCTACCAGGATTTAACTGGAACTAGGGGAAAACTCATCTCCAGTTACTTACCCTCCAGTGTGGCTCAGCGTAAGGTTCACCTGGATCCAGAATTTACCACCTTTACCTATGGAGATGTGGGCCGAAAGGCAAATTACCTTTTAAAGTTAAATCCTGGTGATTTACTAGTGTTTTATATGGGTTTAACACCTAATTCTGTGGCTGAATATCCGGAAGCCCTGTATATAACTGGTTATTTTACAGTTAAAACGGTTCTGGATTTTAAAAACATTCCCCTTCCGCAGGTAAAGGGAATCCAGGAAAAATATTCCCATAACTCCCACCTCAAACGAAGATCAGATGAAAACAGTATGGTGCTGGTGGTGGGGAGCCCTGAAAAAAGCAAACTACTGGATAAAGCAATCTTAATTAGTGCAAAAAAATTGAACAAGTTGGGCCGAGCCTATCATGCTGTTTCACCACCCCTGGAAAAACTGCTGGGTATTAAAGGTTCTATCCAGCGGAGCATCCCCCCACGATTTATAGAAGATACAGATAAACTGGTTAATCTCCGGGAGCTCTTGGGCATGTGAAATATTTAAGTTTCAATATTCCTACCGAAGGCATCCTCCCCTAGAACCCGGAGGTAGATTACTATTAAATTCCAATGAGCATTTTTTTCTACCTATTCATTTTTTTTCTACCTATTATTGTAAAAAAATTTTAGACACCATCTCCATATATAATCCCATGCAGAATCATAAGGTGGCCTCCCTCCTTAACCGGGTGGCGGATTATCTGGAGATGGATGATGTTGATTTTCGCACCAAAGCCTACCGCCGGGCAGCCCACACCATTGAAACCCTCAGTGTGGACATAGCCCAGATAAGGAAACAGGGAAAATTGCAAAAACTCCCGGGGGTGGGCACCCACATCGGGGTGAAAATTGAGGAGATACTGGACACCGGGAAACTGGAGTACCTGGAAAACCTTAAAGAGCAGTATCCCGTGGACCTGGATTCATTGATGTCGGTGGAAGGGTTGGGTCCCAAAAAAATAAAACTCCTGTACCATGAATTGGGAATAACCAACCTAGATGACCTGGAAAGAGAGGGTAAACGTCATCATATTCGTAGACTGAAGGGTATGGGTGCTAAAACCGAGGCTAAAATTTTACAGAACCTGGAATTTGCCCGGAAAAGTACCGGTAGACAGTTACTGGGGGAGGTCATGCCTCTGGCCCGCAAGATCAAAGAGAAGGTGGGTGCCCTGGAGGCGGTGGAAGAGGTAAAGATCGCTGGTTCCATACGCCGCTGCCAGGAAACAGTGGGAGATATTGATGTACTCACGGTAACCAATCATCCCGATGAGGTAATGGACTTCTTCACCCAGATGGATATAGTTGACGAGGTAGTGGTAAAGGGACACTCCAAATCAACAGTCCGACTCTTCAATGGAATGGATGCGGATATAAGGGTCTTCAAGACCGATGAATTCGGTTCAGCCTTGGTGTACTTTACTGGCTCCCGGGAATTCAACATCAGTCTGCGGAAAATCGCCATTTCCATGGATATGAAGCTAAACGAGTACGGTGTATTCCATCAGGAGGAAAGAGTGGCCGGGGCAACTGAGGAAGATGTTCTTAAGGCCCTGGGCCTGGATTACATTCCACCCGAACTCCGGGAAAACACCGGGGAGATCGAAGCATCCCTTGAGGGAAAACTCCCCCAACTGGTCGATTATTCTGATATAAATGGTGACCTGCACGTGCACACCAACTGGAGTGATGGAAAATCAAGTATCATGGAAATGGCTACCGGGGCTGCCGGAAGGGGTTACGAGTACCTGGCTATCACCGACCACACCACCCTCCCCGTGGCCCGTGGATTGAATGAAAAGAGATTGAGACAACAAATGGATAAAATTGACCAGGTAAACTCCCAGCTAGATGATATCGTTCTGTTGAATGGTGCGGAGGTAAACCTAGATTCTGTGGGGAACCTGGACATGCCCCAAAATTTACTGGAGGGACTGGACCTGGTTGTGGCTTCGGTACACTACGATCTCCACCAGGACCCGGAAAAAATGAACGAAAGAATTGGGCAGGCCCTGGAAAATGAACAGGTCGATATGCTGGCCCACCCCACCGGCCGTAAGATCAAAGAAAGACAACCCTCACCCTTAAATATTGAAAAATTATTGGAGAAAGCCAGTGATACTGGAACCATTCTGGAAGTGAACTCCCAGCCCAAAAGGCTGGATTTGAAGGATATGCACATTAAAATGGCCGTTGAATATGGCTGCCAGCTGGCCATAAACAGTGACAGTCACCATGTTGATAGTTTAGGTTTCCTGGAACTGGGTGTGGCCACTGCCCGCCGGGGGTGGGCTCAGAAAAAGGATATAGTAAACACCCTTCCCCGCAAGAAGTTGTGGAAAAAATTAGGGTTGAGTTAAAGACGTAATGTATATGGATAGAGTTCAATCTAATAAACTTATTTTCTTAATTGAATACAGATTAAATTTCTTTATTGATAAAGAATTAAACTCCATCCTTGGTTTAATCTTCCTGATCTGCGCACTGGTGGAGTAAGGAGAGTATCCGGGCCAGAGTTACCACATCCTCCCGATTGTGTTCAATTATAGGTACCAGTGGTCCGATATTTCCGGTTTCACGGTAGGTGAGGTAAAACTCAGGCACGTGACTGCTGGGGACATCATCCTCTCTTTCCACACCGAACAGGTATTTTTCTAAAGTTTGCAGCCGGCAGTTGGGAAGCTGGTTGCTCCACTGCCTCCGGGAGTAATAGAGGAGGTCCAGGTGCTGCGAATTCAGGGGTTTTTCCATATGATGGAAGCGCATCCTGCTTTTAATGAATGGAACATCAAAACTACGGCCATTGAAGGTCACATAAACATTATCCTTTTCCTGATGGGAGAGAAAACCTTCCAGTGCTGCCTTTTCCTCCTTCAAATCCCTTAAAAGGTATTGTTTCATGGTTAAACCATCACCATCCCCCTCGGCAACCCCGATAAGGATCAGGGGCACATCTGAAAGTCCCAGGGTTTCTATATCCATGAAAAGCATGTTCTCGGCACCGGAGAGTGATGATAGGAGAAGGTTCAAGGGATGGGAGGCAGAATAACGGGTGGATATCCAGTCAGTCAGTGCACAAACATCCCTGCTTTCCAGTTTCTCCAGGAGTTCACAGGCCGGGGCACCGTAGGAGGGGTGTTCTTTCAAGTCATCCAGGGAATTGTAACCATTTTCTTTAAGTTTCCTTTCTTTTGCCTCACCAATCCCTTTAATCAGTTTAAGGTCACTGGCCATGCATTCATTAACTTTCTTTTCAGTTAATGTTTCAATTTCTAACTTTTCATGGTTGGTGAAACAGTAACATGAGCCACGGCTGGTCTCTAACTCTTCACCGTACTTCATATCTTCCAGTGATTTATCCTGGTATTCTTCCAGGAGTTTTTGTTTAAGGGCTTGGGGGTTATCTTCAACTTCATAGGCCATGGGTAGACTCCGAAAAGGATTGTGAGTATATTTTTCTAATTTTAAAGTAAAGTTTTATAACTATTTTCAAGTTCTACAATTTTCAAGTAAATAGTTTGAATTATTTCAAAGTTTCAGAATTATTTTTGGTTATAACCATTCAAGTAATGGTTTAGAACTTATCCTATTTTAAAACCATCCCCTTATTTATGATTGTAGGACCATATATAGCAGTATTATTAATTTAATCTCAAGCTTGGAGGGGGAAAATTTAAAAAATATCTTTTTGTTCTGTTGGCACTGGTAGTTGGTTTTGGTTTTTAATTAGGGTTTTTTAATGGTTATAATGGGGATTTAGGAGAAGGAGGGAACATAAATTGATTCGGACTTTAGTTCTGTACGAAAGCAGGTATGGGTCTACCTGGGAGGCGGCTCGGATAATTTCACTTATTCTGGGCCCGTCCCGGCGCATTCCTGTCTCCCAATTCACGGAAAAACACAGGGATTATGATTTCATTGTAATGGGTGCCCCTATTTACATGGGTAAAATACATCCCAAACTACAGGATTTCATTGATAGGGAGAAAGAATGGCTCAATGAAAAGAATATAGTCCTGTTCTGCACCTGTCTGGATGGTTCTGATGGTCTACGGGTTCTCCGGAAAGTGGAGGATGATCTGGGTGGCCGGGTCATGGAACTGGGTGTTCTGGGGGGGCGCCTGGAAATGGACCGTTTAACTGAAGAGGATTTTAAGGCACTGAAGGAGTACCTCTCCCAGGTGGGTCTACCGCCTCAGGGTATGGATTTATTTAGCCAGGACGAAGTGGTTGATCTGGCCCTACGCCTGATTGATGTTCGGGACACTCTTTTAGCGAAACTTCCCATGGAAAAGCTGAAGGAGGAAGTTGAAGGTTTTTTAAAGGAACATAATACTTGCACCCTGGCCACCAGCTCACCGGGGAGGATAAGGGCCACTCCTCTAGAGTACCATTACAGTCAGGGTCATCTTTACATTCTGAGTGAGGGAGGAATGAAATTCGCCAACCTTCTTTCCAGTTCACGGGTTTCAGTCACGGTTTACGATGAATACACGGATATGAAGAGTCTCCGGGGGATGCAGATAAGTGGGCAGGCTCTGGTGGTGGAAGATGCTGCTGAATACCAGCAAGCCGTGGAGATGAGGGGACTGGAAATGGAATTCATCCGGTCATTACCGGTGGATCTTAAACTCATCAGGGTGGACATGGAGAAGGTGGAATTTTTAAACTCAAAATTTGAGAAGGAGGGATACTCCACCCGGCAGGTTTTGAATTTTTAGGATTTCCATCATATTACCACAACCTTCCGTTTTACCTTCCCATTTTTTCATTAATTTTTATTTACAATTTTATTTGCAACTTAACTTACCAGTTCCATAGCCGGCAAGGGATGTGTTTTACTGGTGAAAAATGAAAAATCTCTAAAACCCTCATAAATCACTCGTTACATGTATGGGTAGTCCCTAAAAAACAGGCATTTTAACAAAAATGAAATAACATCATATTGGTGCTTAGGGGAAGTGCGTATGCTTCGTTAAACATCTCTATAACGAAGTTCAATTTATAATGATTACTAGTGTAAAGATGAACTTTAAATGGATAGATATAAAATCAAAATAAAATAGTAGTTGATCTGCGTTCCCGTAATGTGTCAGTGTTATATAATATAAACTACCCTCTCTCCTAATGTATCCTAGAGATTCCCTTTACCTTATCAAAATCAGAATCAAAGGAAACAATTGTATCTATTTTATATTGCTTCATGAGTTGTAGAGAAACAGAATCTGCAAAAGACAACACACCATCATAGTTCAGGAAGAAACTCATGGCCTGTGAGCTTAATTCTTTGTCTATAAACTTAACTTCATGATTATCCTGGATATAATTGTACAAACGGGCACCCATCTTACCTCCCCCCAGACTGCCCACCATGGTAACTGCCTCGGAAAGAACAACAATAGAGGTCATTTTATCCTGGGCGACGATTTTGGGGAGAATTTCCCGAACCCGTGGGTGCCACTGGTCTTTTTTAATGGATGCAGCGATGAAAAAGGAGGCATCAATAAAAATCAAATCTTTTCTCCCCTTTGGGCTTTCTTTTTAAGTTTTACGGCATCAGTTTCCGGTCCCTCAACCATACCCAGGATATCCTCAATGATTACCTTTTTCCGGAACTTCAATTCCACACCATTCTCTGTGGGAATCCATTCCAGCACATCCCCAGGACCTACTTTGAATTTTTTTCTTATTTCGGCAGGAACCACTGTTTGGAAACCCTTTGAAATTTTGGTCTCAGTCATTATATCACTGTAAAATATTATAACTTTCAAAGTATTTAAAAATATAAAGTATAGTCTTTTTCAAAGTTGATGTGAATCCACATTAATTCAGTAGTAAATTGAGACCAGTTACAAAAATAGAAATCATTTTTGTAAGTTCTTGCTGAAAAATAAAAGATCTTCTTTTTTCCTGGTTTAAAATTAGTATTATGGTGCGAGTAAGAAAGAAAAAAATAAATATTTATAATTATTTTACCATTGTCCGTTGGTTTCTCCAGTAATGGCGTTTACATCCAGACTTCCCACGTAGGTACCATCGGCCTGGTTAAGAGGTACATGCCACCAGGGTGTCCCTTTAACTGTGTATAATGTAGGGGTGCCGGCCACGTAGGTTTCGCCGAAATCATCTTTTATGGCGTTAACTGCAATCTTCTGGGCTTGAGCTGCTGATATTTTCACCTTACTGGTATCATTGGTTTTAACATGGTTATTAGTGGTATGACTACTTTCATTGTGAAGTGTAGCCTTAGTCGTGGTTTTGACAACATTGATGGTGCCATCGGTGGAATTATTAACCGTCAAATTGGGCACACTGGAATTTTGAGTGGCCATAACATAGGCCACACCAGCAATAATCACTATTGCAGCCACAATCACTAAAACAATTTTCCTATCCATTTTTTCACCTCTCAAATACTTAAATTTTAGATACAAATACCTTCAAACCTTATTTTCCAAATTAAACCTTATAATTCTAATTTACAATTTATGTGCAATTTATATACATAATGACCTCAATAGATATTAACCGTGATTTTACAATATAAAAAGGATAAAAAGGATATTTTTGAGCATATGGTCCAATATGACAATTTCACATGTTTAATTGAGGGAATTAATATGTATATGGGGTGATTCTGTGAATACTACCTATTTCCGTTTATTTTTTGAAAGCCCAGGAAACTTTAACCGAGTTAAAATCGTTAATTTACTTAACCAGAGACCTTATAATATTAACCAACTGTCTAAAGAGCTTAATCTGAATTACAGGACAGTTCAACACCATATTAAAGTACTTGGAGAAAATATGATGGTTCAATCAGATAGCAATGGATATGGTGCTTTATTTTCTCTTTCTGATGAATTTGATATAGATAAATTTATGGAAATTTACAATGCATCACTGGATGAATGTGTATTGGATGAAGATGTTATGAGAAAAAAAGTGCTTAAAATGTTGAAGTAAAATTTTCAACGTTTATATTAAAAAAACCAGTGAATGTAGACCGAAATTATAAAAAAAGAATCAAACTGTTTTTCTATCGAGGGATACCGTCTTTTTCCCGCCCAGGGTTACCGCCCCATAAGGTTAAATGAATGATTATAGTATGTAGTATAATAGGTGAATATCTTGAGATGTCCAAAGTGTGGAGTAGAATATCCTGAAAATTCTGACCGCTGCCAATTCTGCGGCAACCCTAAAAACCCACCATCAGATGTTAATGATGGAAATGAGGTAAAATTAACCATAACTACAGTTGACCCCAATGCCAAAAAGAGCTATTTCATCTCCAAACTCCTGGGATTATTTGGAATAGTATTCTTCCTACCATTAGCAGTACTTTCTGGCGTATACCTCGTAACCCGTAAAGAAAAATCTGCAAAATACTGGGGATTGGCATTCATACTCATCGGGGGAATTTTCTGGGCAATAGGAATAGCAATGGTTTACACCATGGGCTATGATAAATTCCTAGCAACCTACAATCTGACCAACTATAATTTTACCAACTACGGGCTTAAATTTTAATTTAACCCTTTTTTTACCCTACTATTTACAATTTATAGAACAGTGGAGATATTGAAATGGAAAAAATAATACTTGGCCTTCCTAAAGGAAGTTTAAACAACGTTAATCGGGGAAACACTTACCAATTATTTGTAGATGCCGGTTACGAGGTTCGTGGATACGAACCCGGTAAGGAGGAAAATGAAATCACCATCTTAAATGACCCGGAAATAAAAGGATTCCTCACCAGACCACAAAGCGCACCAGTGGAACTTAACCGCCAAATACTGGATTTGGCCATCATTGGAGAAGATTGGGTCCGGGAAGAATCAGTCAACGTGGAAGGAGAACTCATAAAAAAGGTGGGAGACCTGGACTACGGCCAGACCAGGTTGATAGTGGCTGTACCCAATGATGACCCTTATGAATCTCTTTCAGAGTTCTTCAGAGCTAACAAGAACCGGGAAACCCCCATACTATGTTTCACTGAGTACCCCAACCTGACCCGGCAGTTTTTCATGGAAAATGAGGGTTACCAGGAGTTATTCGGCCAGAGCAAACCCGTAGTCCAAATACGTGGTTTAAAGGATGGGGATAACGAAATGGTGCAGATCATCAACTCCGACGGTGCCACTGAGGTGTACATAGCTAAGGGCGCTGATCTAGTAGTGGACAACACTCAGACCGGGAGCAGCCTCCGGAAGGCAGGGCTGAAGATCCTGGAAACCATAATGGAATCCAGTGCCGGACTATACGCCGGACCCAGTTGCACACCAGAAAAAGCCGAAAAAGCAAAAATAATCTTCGAACAGTTATTCGGAGCCATAAAGGCCAGAAAATACTTCGATGTCAAATTCAACATATCCAATGAAAAAACAGACGAAGTTAAAGATTTCCTACTCTCCAATGAATACTGCTCCGATGAACCAACCACGGTCCAGGGAACCAGCTTTTCCCAGGTTAACGTGCTGATCCCCAAGAATAAGTTCCCTCAAATGTTAAAGGGAATAAAAAGCTTTGGAGCATCGGCCATTGTCCGTCAGGATGTTAAACAGTACGTCCAGTAAAAATAGGATTAAGGTTATAGCCTCCTTAAAGGAGGTTCTCTTTTTTTTCCATCAAATAAAATAGATTTTGCAGTTTTTTAGTCTAGTTACCCCTGGATTATTCTCCTTAATTTCAAATATCTATTGAAACATTATTATTGTGCAGGAACCGTGTAATCTCCGATTTAATCTTTTCATTATGACCTAATAATGGATGGCCACCATCCAGCAGGGACAACAGGTGAGCGTGGGGAATTCTTTCAACCAGGGCCTGTGCATTTTCAGGGAGTGCTAAGGGGTCATCTTGGGCACTGATTATCAGTGTTGGGATTTTTATATCTTCAAAGGGATAGTTTTTGTCATTAGAGCTGTTGAAAATCTCAGGAGATGAAGTGTAAATATCAAAAATGCTCCCCGGGACCCGTGCACTAACCGGCAGGAGACTGAATAATAGATCTCTAACTTCAGCTTCGTATTCGGACGTGAGTGTAAATTCCTCAGGCACACCAACCCATTCCTTCTGAACCCGTGACTGGAAGTAGGTGATGGTTGCCCAGTAAATGAAATCATTTCGAAAGAATATATTGAATATAGCCTTAGGCATGATGGGGCCCTTCCCCGGGGCTGCAGGAGAAACAAGAATAAGTGCTGAAACACGCTCGGGGTGACGCAAGGTGAACTGTATGGATGATGTTGAACCGGCAGAATAACCAACCAAAGCTGTCTTCTCGATATCAAGGTAGTCTAAAAGAGAAGCGTAGATATCAGCCTGCATTGCTACACTGGCTTTCTTGGGTATAGATGAACGCAGATAACCAAACCGTGAAACCGATATAACCTGGAACTTTGCATCGATGGTCTTATTTGCCATCATCAAACCCTGATCAAAGCCACCAGCATTGCCATGCACGGCCAGTATGGGATAACCCTCCCCGGTTCTAGCATACTCGATTGATCCATGGTTAGTATCAATCACCTTGCTGTCCAGGTTGTGGATATACTCCCTTATCCTTTGCATTTCACTATGGAAACGGGTCATTCTGGCACCACTACCTAAATTATGTTTCACCACAAATGTCACGAAGAATTGTTAGTTCTTCAGTTTTTACCGCACTTTAGGTCGGATTCTCTCATTACATCCATGCATTCCATAAATCTTTTCTTTTCTATTTTTCAACCAGGTCTTTAAGCTTTTTAAGGGCTTCCTGCCACATGTTCTGGTACATTTTTTTATAATCAGGAGGTATATCCCTAACTGGAAACTGTTCAATCAGAACTTCAGTGGAACCATTTAACTCTTTTAACGTGTAATTTTCAAGGGCACCAGCATACACTGTAGCCTCTTTACTGGTAATATCTTCTTTACCTTCCTCCACCATGCCAATGTTTTCAATTGAGACGAATTCGTAAGGCTTATTCTCTTTAACTTGGAATACTGTGCCGGACATCTTACCAGACTCATCAGGTGCGAGAAAAAGTATCTTACTTCCCTCACTCCAGTCACCCACGAAATGGGAGCCAGGCATAAACACAGCAGTCCACAGGGGATATGTTTTCTTTCCCAGCATCACTTCCCACACTTTTTTTCGGGGTGCATCTATAACTATTGAGAAATCCAGTTTTTCCATAAATCAAACACTCCTTGTGTAAAGCTGTTATTTTTCATCTATTCTACTGATTATTTTCCTTCATACGCCTGTTTTAACTTATCTATGTCCAGTTTATACATCTGCATCATGGCCTTCATCACCCTCTGGGATTTCTTGGGGTCTGAGTCACTTAAGTATTCACCTAAAAGACGGGGAACGATTTGCCAGGCTAAACCAAATTTATCCTTAACCCAACCGGGTCCCAGTTCCATTCCACCCTCTTTGAGCTTCTCCCACAACTTGTCAATCTCTTCCTGAGTATCACAGTTCACGAATAAAGATAAAGCTTCACTAAATTTGAATTGGGGATTATCATTTAATGCATAAAATTCCTGTCCTTCGAGCTGGAAGGTAACCGACATAACTGATCCTTCCTGGCCGGGGCCGGATTTCCCGTATCGCATGGTGTTTACTATCTTTGAATTTTTGAAAATGGAGATATAGAACTTAGCTGCCTCTTCAGCTTTACTATCCTCAAACCATAAGAATGGTACAATCTTTTGCATTTTCAATCCCTCCTGTTGTCATTTCTTCAGCTTCTCCAGCAATTCATCCAGACGTTCATAAGACTCATCTATCCCTTGTTCCATCCCGGATTGCATCATACCATCGCGATCCTCAACCGATTGGAAGACAGATTGGTCAGTTAATTTGGTCCGGTTACCGGGTAATTCTTTGAGTTTTAACGTGTCTAGAAGTACATGACCTGGTTCTGGAAGACCTTCAAACTCAAAGGTGCTGATGATTCTCTCGGGACTAACTTCATGATACACTCCATGAAATACAAACTCATTGTCCTCTTGATCTTTCTGTATGAACCGCCAGAAGCCACCATTTCGGGGTTCAAATGTTTCAATGGTTGTGGAAAATCCACGGGGACCTACCCACTGTGCATAAAGTTCTGGATGGGTTAATGCTTTAAAAACAAGTTCACGTGGAGCTTCAAACTCTCTTTCTACCAATATTTCTAGTTTTCCTGGTTCTACCTTAATTTTAGCCATATTTTTCGCCACATTAATCACCTATTTGGGAATAATTATTATTGAACCTTAAAATTGGAACAAACCAAATTAAACTTTAGCAAGATATTCAGCGAGCTTATCCAGGGATTCATTCCAACCAGCTTCAGCTAAGGTCTTATTTTCATTGTCAGGGAAGCCCGTGTGCTGTAGAGTGAGACGGGTCTTACCATCTTCTTCCTGGAATATCACCGTCACCATCAACTCCAATGGCCAGTCTCCGCTCATTCCGTAGTAGGAAGCTGGAACCACATTACCCTCTGCATCAGCGAAGCTATCTGTGGACACAATTCGCTCCCGGGGAACTATATCCTTATAAACACCGGTGCTCCAGATGTCCTGGCCTTCCGGTGATCGCATGCTGTACAGGGAAGAGCCTCCTACCCTAAAGTCATTCTTTACTACCGGCGCGGTGTATCCTCTTGGCCCCCACCACTTTTTAATAGCCTCTGGGTCGGTCCAGGCCTCCCACACCTTCTCTAGCGAAGCAGGGAAGGTACGAGTTATAAATAACAGGGTAACCTCTATTATCCCCATAACATTTCCCTCGGTGTCCTGGAATGATCCCGTGTACCCCATATCGGGAATGGTCATTTTTTCGGTCAACATCTGCCCGCCTTCAGCTTCAATTTTCCGGGCAAATTCATCATAGGAATCAATACTTATGACATCACTAATCATAGAACCAAATTCTTTTGGTTTTATAGCCCCATTGATTCCGGGTTCATCCTCTTCACCTGCTTCCACCAGCCAGTAATCAAATTCACCAGCCCATTTATCTATTTTCCATCCGAAAACTTTTCTATAGAATTCTACTGCTCTTTCTGGTTCTTCTGCCGGTATCTCAAAATGAATGACTTTGGGCATGCTCTAACACCTCTTTTCAACTAAGAAATGAATAAAAATCTTTAATTATTTTAAATCCCCCTTTCAACTACTTTTTTAAATCCCCTTTCACCTCCTTGTGAATCGAATAACTTATGATTAAATCATTCATCATAGCAATGAATCATTCTAAATCATATTGTCACACCGTAATACACTATATTTATTTTAGAATAATTAGATTTCCATTACAGAATTATTAGATTTCTATTATCTAAAATTCAAAAAATAGTCCAAACATTAACCAGGAATACAAAAACATTAGAATAAAGAATGATAAAAATTTTAATATAGGATATATTTCATTGTTATGGCTTAAACAGGATAATAAATCTTTTAGGGTCTTAGATTTTTCTTGTTGAA
>NZ_JARVXG010000056.1:0-2500 GCF_029848115.1 Methanobacterium formicicum
ACGGCCAGATATGGGATAACTCCACATCTGGTCCTTTTCCAGAATCAGTTCTTGGTAATATCCTCCAGTAACTGCTTTCACACGGTTAAAAAGACCGTACATCTTTAAAACTTCTTCAGCAGCACCAGAAAGGAGCACCGTCACCGGATGTGTACCGGCGACTTTCTCCAGTGTTTCCACACTTTCCAAAAGCAGGTGACCTGCTCCAGTGAAGGCCCATGCTATTTTCATTAAACTGTTCTCCTACGTTGGGAATTTATTGCCAAATTTGAAGTAGATGGTTCTTTAATTTAAAAATTAATTTAAATTAAAATTCTATGTAATCGTAGGCTTTATCACTGCGGAAAGCATAGTGCACGGTGTCGAAGGAACTTATGAACTCAGATACCTCATCTTTAACTTCTTTACCTTCAACAACTACCTTTTTAATCAGCTCGGCAACTTCTGCCATGTGGGATTCTTTTAATCCACGGCGGGTTAACTCCTGGGTTCCCACCCTTATACCTGATGGGTCATCGGAGCGGTTAACATCATCCCATGGTAGGAGGTTCTTGTTGAGGATTATGTTGTTGGCTTCCAGGTCTTTGGCCATTTTGGAGGCTTTTCCAATGCCAGACATGTCCATGGCCACCTGATGGGATTCAGTGAAACCCAGATCTTCACACAGTACCTTGAAACCCAGTTCGTGGAAGTTCTGGGCCAGGGCTTTGGCATTTTTAATGATCTGCTGAGCGTAGGCTTCTCCAAATTCGGCCATTTCTGCGGTGGCAATACCCAGGGCGGCCAGGTGGTGGAGGTGATGGTTACTCACCACACCAGGGAAGACTGCATCGTCAATCTGGTGTTTTAATTCTTCTTTACAGAGAATTATACCTCCCTGTGGTCCAGGGAAAGTTTTATGGGTACTTCCAGCCATTAAATCAGCACCTTCTCTTAATGGGTCCTGGAACTGGCCTCCAGCGATTAGTCCCAGAACATGAGCACCGTCATACATTACTTTGGCTCCCACTTCATCGGCGGCCTCACGGGCTTCCTCTACCGGGTGGGGGAAGAGGAATAAACTGCCGCCTAAAAGGACTATTTTTGGTTTGCTGGCGATTATTTCCTTTTTCATGGCGTCAGCATCGATGTTCATCTTTTCTTCATCGAAGGGGTGGGGTGATACTTTGAGTCCTCGGATACCGGCGGCACTGACATTGGCGTGGCTAATATGTCCACCTACTGGAACTTCCAGGGCCATCATTCCATCATTGTGATCAGCTAAAGCAAAGAAAGATGCCATGTTGGCTACCACGCCTGATATGGGTTGTACATTGGCGTGTTCAGCATGGTAAAGCTTTTTGGATAGATCGATGGTGATATTTTCGATCTCGTCGATGTACTGGCATCCCTCGTACAGCCGATGGCATGGCAGTCCTTCTGCGTAACGGTGGGATAGGTCAGTGGCCAGGGCCTCTCTGACGCTTATACTGGTGATGTTCTCACTGGCAATGAGATTTATACTGTTTTTCATCCATTGGTGATGTTTTAGGGTAATATCCTTTATTTCCTGGGCGTATTTTTCGTTGTCTGACATATGTTTCCTCCCGACAAAATCAGGGATGATCTTACATTAACGGGTTTGGTATAGGGAACTATAAAATTGAGGCCATATAAATACTTTCCAATCTTCCCACCAATATTTAAAAGAATGATAAAAATAGTTTAAAGGATGATTTTTCAATTTACAGAGGATTAATCTTTATTTTAACGGAAAAACGTTTTTGTTTTCATTTCTTCCAGGTTCAACACCACCCTTTCCAGGTCAGTTGCCGGCAGGCTCACCATGATCTCCTCAGTTTTCAATTTCATGTTGTTTCGGGAACCGATATCTCCAAATCCGTAGGTGACTTTCCCGGTGAGATAGGGCACCGCCGCCATCGAACTGCATATGGGCCCTGAATCTGCTCCAAGACCGTGTGATCCCGAGTCGTAGGCATTGGCGTGCAGTAATTCCATTCCCTGGGTGGCATTACCCACAATGAATATAACATCTGGCTCAAACTCGGCCCGGGTTAATGGTGCAAATAGTATGGCCACGAAGATCCCGGGGTCAATTGCCAGATTGTTTTTCCAGGAGCGTTGTACTGCCGGGATATTTTTGTAAACCCCTCCAGGGACCAGAAATGAACCGCTTTGCATGTTTTTGGGGAAATTGCTGGGATCTTTCATTCCGGTGTACCTCAAACCACCCATGCATTCCTCTTCTTCAACGGTGGAAAAAAAAGTCTCTCCATTTAGGGCCTTGTTGAGCTTGGTACAAAACCTTGATTTTTCCTCTTCCCGGGGAATATCCCTTGGTTCTCTTGAAACCCATTTAAGAGCAACTGGTTCCCTTTCCAGTTTAAGAATATCCTTCAATTTTTTACCCAGTTCCTGATAATCCATTTGATCACCCTCCCTTTTATTCCAGATTTAACCTTATTCCTGGCTATATGGAATTATTATTTTTGTTGATATT
>NZ_JARVXG010000056.1:10000-32500 GCF_029848115.1 Methanobacterium formicicum
TAAAGGGAGGACTAACAAATCTTATGAAGTTTTCCAAACAGACGAAGATGCAGAATCATTAAGCACCATGTATGTAGACGTCAGCGACCTGGAACCACAAGTAGCCTGCCCCCACAATGTAGACAATGTTAAACCAGTGGGTGAAGTGGAAGGAACACCCATAGACCAGGTTTTCCTTGGATCCTGTACCAATGGACGACTGGAGGATCTACGGGTTGCGGCCAAAATCATGAAGGGAAAACAGGTATCCTCTAAAGTAAGGATGCTGGTAATACCCGCCTCTCGTGAAATTTACCGTCAGGCACTGGATGAGGGCCTGATGAACATCTTTGTGGATTCTGGAGCCCTGGTATGTAACCCCTGTTGTGGACCATGCCTGGGGGGCCATGTCGGACTCCTGGGGCCTGGAGAAGTGAGTTTATCCACTTCCAACCGGAATTTCAAGGGTAGACAGGGAAGTCCGGAAGCAGAAGTTTACCTGAGCTCGGCGGCAGTGGCTGCAGCATCGGCAATTAGGGGAGAAATAGCAGATCCAAGATAATTTAAATTTTATTCCTTCAAAGAAGCGTAATGAGAAAATTTCAAAGGATAAAAAGTATCCAAGCATCGTAATATACTAAAAAGGTGGTAATTATGGACAAAGTACTTAAAGGAAAGGTTTGGAAATTCCCCGATGATGTTGACACCGACATTATTGTTCCCGGCCGTTATCTGGTCTTAACCGGGGAAGAAGAACTGGCAGCCTGTGTTATGGAGGGTCATGATCCTGAATTCGCCAAAAAAGTGGAAAAGGGGGATATCATAGTGGCTGGGAAAAACTTCGGCTGCGGATCATCCCGGGAACACGCACCGATAGCCATAAAGGGGGCGGGAATATCGGCAGTGGTGGCGGAATCATTCGCCAGAATATTCTACCGAAACTCCATAAACATAGGATTACTCCTCATAGAGGCCAAAGGGATTTCTAAAAATATAGAGGAGGGGGATGAAATCCAGATAGACATAGATGAAGGTGTTTTGAAGGATGTTACCAATTCCAAGGAGTTTGAAATAAAACCACTACCCGAATTTATGATGGGCATCATGAGTGAAGGAGGGTTAATCAGCTACCTGAAAAACCACCTTGCAGAGATAAAGGATTGAAAAACGCGTTAAATTAATTAATAAAAATATTTCAGGGATAATTGGTATTTATAATAAATTAAATTCTCTGAAAATGCAAATAATAACTAAGCAGGTGTTCATATGTATAAAATAGCAGTAATCCCTGGAGATGGGATTGGAAAAGAGGTAATGGAGGCCACCCTCCATGTTTTGGAAGCAATAGATGTGGAATTTGATTACACATTTGCTGATGCTGGGGACGAATACATGGAGAAAACCGGGGTACCACTGCCCCAGGAAACAGTAGATATAGTAAAATCATCCCAGGCATGTTTATTTGGTGCAGCAGGAGAATCAGCAGCTGATGTGATTGTTAAAATGAGGCAGGAATTAGATTTATACGTGAATCTGCGTCCAGTTAAATCTTATCCCGGAACAAAATCTCTTTTTGACAACCTGGACTTTGTCATAGTACGTGAAAACACAGAAGGACTGTATATTGGTCTGGAAGAAGAAACAGAAGAAGGAGCCACTGCGCTGAGGGTTACCACCCGAAAGGCCGCGGAGAAAATATGTAAATATGCCTTCGAATACGCTAAAAAAACCGGTAGGAAAAAGGTAACTGCAGTGCACAAGGCCAATGTCCTTAAAAAAACAGATGGACTATTCAAAGAAACATTCTACAAAGTAGCTGAAGACTATCCAGATATGGAACTGGATGACCGCTACGTGGACGCCACGGCCATGTTCTTCATCACCAAACCAGACATGTTTGATGTAATTGTCACCACCAACCTCTTTGGAGACATACTATCTGACGAGGGAGCCGGGCTGGTGGGAGGGTTGGGATTAATTCCATCAGCTAATATCGGAGATAAACAGGGATTATTCGAGCCAGTTCACGGTTCAGCACCAAGAATTGCGGGTCAAGGAATTGCCAATCCCTCGGCCATGATATTATCTGCGGTGTTAATGCTGGATTACCTGGAAGAAAATGAAGCCGCGCGTAAACTAGAAAATGCCCTGGTCGATGTACTGGCCGAAGGTAATGTGGTTACCGTGGATCTGGGCGGCAGTGCCTCCACCATGGAAATGGCAGCCGAAATCAGAAGTAAACTGGAAAAATAAACTAATAATTTGTAGAATAATTTTATTTTTTAATTCTACACCTTTTTAAATCTATTTTTTCCACATTTTTTACATTCACACATAGTTTATGGATATTTAACCCCTGATATCCAAAATATTCCAGGGGGCACGTTTTTAAATAACTTTTTTCAAATTTAATAAATATATACCATTTCTTCCATATTAATAACCAATTTAAAAGAATTTTTCAGGTATATAATGAAAACAGCTGATGTTAGAAGGGATATTCCGTTACTGGAAGAGGTAATCTATCTGGATGCTGCCAGCACCACCCCTACTCCCCGACCAGTGGTGGAAGCCATGAACGATTATTTCTACAATTACAATGCCAATACAGGCCGAGGTGCCTATGGCATAGCAAATAAGGCCACCCAAAAGATGGAAGAAGCCCGGACCAAGATGGCCCGCTTCGTGAATTCAGAACCGGACGAGATAATACTCACTAAAAACACCACCGAAGCCATTAACCTGGTGGCCCATAGCCTGAAGATTGGGAAGGGGGATAACATCGTGGTTCCCAACATTGAACACCACTCCAATCTGATTCCATGGATCAACTTAAAACGCCAGGGAGTGGAACTGAGGATGGTCAATGCTGATGAACATGGAATTGTTCACCCGGATGCAGTTGATAAGGCCGTGGATGAAAACACCCGGCTGGTAACCATCACCCATATCAGCAATGCAATTGGTTCCGTGCAACCAGTGGAGGAGATAGCGGAAATCACAGAGGACAGGGGATCACTTTATCTTATTGATGCTGCCCAATCTGTTGGCCACTTTAAAGTGGATGTTAAGAAGCTAAAAGCAGATTTTGTGGCTTTCCCTGGACACAAAGCACTACTTGGTCCAGTGGGAACGGGGTTTCTCTACTGTGGGAAAGATTCACAGGATGAACTGGAACCCCTACTCCTGGGAGGGGGCACAGTAGAAAATGTAACACTTGATAATTTTAATTTAGCCGAGGCCCCGGCCTGTTTTGAGGGAGGAACTCAAAATATAGCGGGGTTCATTGGTCTGGGTGCGGCTATAGATTATTTGGGAAGAATAGGGTTATCTAAACTGGAAAAACATGGTAAGAAACTTACCGAGGCCTTGTACCAGGGGATCCAGGATGTGAAAAATGTCACCCTCTACGGCAGTCCAGAAAATATTTATGGTATTGTTTCCTTCAATATAGATAATATAAACCCCCACGACGTGGCCAAAATACTGGATGAAACTAGATCCATATGTGTTCGGAGTGGTTTTCACTGTGCAATACCTTCCATAAAGCATATCGGGGCTTACGAGTTGGATGGAACAGTTCGGGCATCTATGCATTATTACAATACTCTGGAGGAAATAGATGCATTGGTGGACACCATCAAAAAGGTTTCTAAATTGGGGGATAACTAGACAAGGAGAAAAAATAAATGACCAGACCTCAATGGATAGCAATTTTCATAGTGGTACTCATGGCTTTAAGTTCCATAGCAGGATATGTACTGATGATTTAATCGCCTTTTAATGAACTGATTAATCCACCACTCATTCATGATTGATAGAATGAAAATTAGAAAAATCACATATTATAAATAAATTTGGGAGACAATATAATGGTAAAAGTTAGAATAGGGGCCGTAGTTGCAGAATTTAATTATGACATCACTCATATGATGTTAGAATTAGCTAAAGAGCATGCTAAATTTTTAGACTCTGAAATCACAGAAGTAATAACCGTTCCGGGGGTTTTTGATATGCCTTTGGCCATTAAGAAACTCCTGCAACAGGATGATATTGATGCTGTGGTCACCTTAGGGGCAGTAATTGAAGGTGCCACTTCCCACGATGAAATCGTGGTTCAACATGCTTCCCGTAAGATAGCAGACCTGGCTTTGGATTATGATAAACCAGTGGGGTTGGGAATCACCGGACCAGGCATGACCCGTCTGGAAGCCCATCAGAGGGTTGAATACGCCAAACGTGCAGTGGAAGCCGTAGTCAAAATGACGGACCGGCTCAAATAGTGGGATTGGTTAAATCCCTTATTTTTTTTATTAATTTTTCAAGGTCCATCTAAAGTCTAATTAATTAGTCATTTTTAGGAGAGAGTTTATGGAAATACTCACCCCCGGAGATTTAAAGGATAAATTTCAAGATCCATGGATTGCACCCTACGAAAAGGTCATAACCATGGTGGATGACCAGAAGGTGGAGATTGTGGAGTACCATCCCTGTATCTCGGGATCCCAGTGGATGATCTACCAGTACCAGCATAGCAGCGACATAGTACTGAATGCTAAAAGAGATGGGAATAAACATACTTTCCTGGTTAAAGTTGGAAAATCTAATTTAAGCCTCAAACCCAGTTTACACGCGGCGGGGATTGAAGAAGTCTCTGTGGATGATGATGAAGTGAAGGTTGTCCATGCCGGACTGGCTGGAGCCGGTGTGGGTGCTGCCATGTGCCGGGGAATGGCCGAAGGTGTAAAAAGGGTAGAACTTCAGGACGTAGGGGGAGGATCCAAGGTGGGAAGAGCAACCGTGGTCACCCCCAGAATGGAGAAGATAGTCATTGGCGTTGATGACACTGACACCAAAGAGGAAGGCGCTACTTGGACTTTAGCCCATAATGTTGGCGCAGAACTTGCCAGGCAGGGCTATAATTATCTGGACCATGTCACAGTACAGTTGTATCCACACAATCCCAATAAAACCCAGAACTGTGTGGCCATTGCCCTGGTTTTCGCAGTGAACCCGGGAGAAAAGGATGCCCTGGTTCAGAAGGTGGTTGGTTTACTCAAAGAAAAAACTTTATCCGATAAAACAGCCATTGCTGTTCTTAAAGGTCTGAATGTTCCTGATGAGCTGAGAGAGTATGGAAAATCTGCTAAGAGGTCTATGTTAACTGTGGAAGAAGCTGAAAAAGTAGCAAAAAATGCAGGGGTGGAACTGGTAGAAGTCACTGGTTCCCAGGGAAAAATAGGAGCATTAGCTGCTCTGGGTGTTTACAACGATATTGAAGAGGCAGTCAAGGTTTACTACTGAACACACCCTTGACACTCTGTATTTTTTTTTATTTTTTAAAATTATCTTTTAAGTATCCCTCTTTAACACCCTTTTTTAAATATCTTTTTTATACCTATTTTTTTTATCAGAGCTGTTTATTTGTCTGAATGAGGTGGCATTGCCTTTCCAGTTTCCCATCTATGAAACAAGCTTAAAAATTAATTTTTAATAAAAAAATAGAGAATAAGGGATAAAGGGAAATGTGAGAATTCATTCAACTGTTGAACTTGAAGTTGAATAAAATTCCACTATTGGAGGTGGGGAGTTCTGCACTGGACTTGGCATCTCCTGCAATCTCGATCTTCACCACGTTGTTGCCTTTAGTCACTAGGAATGTCTTCTGGGAACTGCTGTTATTGATCTGGATGGTTTTGTAAAGGTAACCATTCACGTAGATCTTGTAGGCCCCATCTTTGAGTATTCCCGTAGTTGTGCCTACTTTTTCATTGTTAAGGTACAAATTGATTATTTTACCATCGCTTAACGTGTTTTTAACTATAAGGCCTTCAGTCACTGTCATATTGGAGGTGGTTAGAGGGAGGTTCTTCTGGGCATAAAGATCCTGGAAATAATTTCGCAGATCAGTATCCCTAATAACATCCCGAATGTTAATCCCCAGGGCGTTTCGAGCGTCATATGGAATTCGCAGTATGCTATCCTCACCGGGAATAGTCTGATTCAAGGTATACGTCTCCCCATTGATGGTAATCGTATCCCCGTACCCCAACTCCAATGTATTCAGAGCATCCTGTGGCATTCTAATAATAGAAAACTCATTCTCCAGGGCACTGTCCACGGTGTAAGGGCCCCGCACATCAATGGTCTGATTTTCCACTGGTTGCTTCCAGAATATAACGTTTCTGGCAGCAGGTTCAATGGATATTTTACCCTCGTCCACGTGCACCGAGCCTAGCATGGTGAATAAGACGGCAAACATTATGAGTGCCGAGACAATGAGGGGGGAATGCATGTAAAAAAAGGATTTCAGATTCCGGGACTTATCATCAGGCCTTAAAATGGTTTTAATTGAAGCTCTGATAATTTTGATAACGTAATACGCGGCAATTATAATCCCTATTATGATTATGGCCAGCCCTATGTACAGGGCAAGGTAGGAAGGGCGTATTCGTATGAAAAAGACGAAAAAGAATCCTAGAGTGGTAAGTGAAAGTCCTAGAACACCCATTCTAATGGATTTTCCCAGGGTGTCGATCATGGTTATTCTACCGTAGCTGTTGGCACGGTCCACAATGGTACGTACCACTTCAGTGGCCACTATGTTCAGTTCGTGCAGGGAGGACATGGAGTGAGTAATGTTACCAATGTCCACTTCTTTAACCCGGGCACCCATTACATCGGCGTCCAGGACAATCCCCACATCTACTCCGTAGTCATCTTCCAGATTTATATTACTGAGGAAGGACCTTCTAGCGGCAAACTGGCCACTAAGGGGTTGTTCAAACTTGATTTCAGGGAAGAAAAAACTTAACAATGGTTTTGCTGTTAGCTCAGTTACTCTCCCTGCTTCCCTTTTGAATTTGGTTTTGGTGACATCGGCTTCATCATTCAGGATGGGCCGGATCATCTTATCCACCTGCTGAGGGTTCAGTTTCTGGAGGTCGGCATCCAAAAATACAACCACATCACCCTTAGAATTTTTAAAACCAGTTTTAATAGCGGCACCTTTACCCCGGTTTTTAGTGTGGCTTATAACTGTAGCCCCCGCCTCTTTTGCCATTTTTTCAGTGGCATCCAGGGATCCGTCGTTGACTACAATTATTTCATCAACGTAATTCAATGCCTGTACAGTTTTTATCACGCTGGCAACAGTTTTTTCTTCGTTGTAAGCGGGCAATATGACTGAAACAGTCATTGGTTTTTTTGAGCTTCTGGTTTTCACCGAAGCAATGAACAGTACAAATAATAGAACAATCCAATACACTTAAATTACACCTCTATTTCTATACTACTAATTAAACAAACTACTTTATAAGATTATATAAGATTTCTCTTCTCTTTACTTCATTTAACTAAAACTTTTATTATCAGTTTAAGCAAAGTGTTATTGTATAAAGGGTCAGTTAAATTCCTGTTGGAATTATACTAAAGAAGTGAGGTTAATAATGGAACCAAAGGTTATGATCATACTGGGTAGTGCTTCAGATTTTAAAATTGCGGAGAAGGCCACTGCCATTCTGGAAAAATTGGAAATATACTACGATCTCCGGGTGGCCTCGGCGCACCGTACCCATGAAAAGGTTAAAAAAATAGTTACCAGTGCAGCGAAAAATGGAGTGCAAGTATTTATAGGGATAGCAGGACTATCAGCCCATCTTCCTGGCATAATCGCAGGGATTACACATAAACCGGTTATCGGGGTCCCGGTTGATGTTAAAGTAGCCGGGCTGGATGCTCTTTTTGCTTCGGTCCAGATGCCTCTAGGTGCCCCGGTTGCAACTGTAGGGGTGGATAGGGGTGAAAACGCAGCCATACTGGCTGCTCAAATAATTGGTATTCATGATGCTGGTGTTCGGGAAAAACTGGCATCTTTTCGCCGGGATTTTTATTCAAAGATCGCGGAAGATGAGGAAAAACTATTTCTCCAGATGAATGGGAAATACTACTCTAAAATAGAACCGGGTTCAGTGGAAGAAGTAACCAATGAAGATTTTCATGGTGAAAAGGGAATAAACACCCATCCCGGTAAGATGAGGGATGGTATTTTCCCTCCCCAGGTGGCAGTTATATCGGGAAGTTACAGTGATATTAAAGTGGCTAAAAAAACCACCATGTTCCTGGATAAACTAAACATCACTTATGACTCTTCGGTGGTATCACCAGTCAGATCTCCGGATAAGTTTGAGAATTTTCTTAAAAGAAACAGGGATGCCCAGCTATTTATTGCCATTTCTGGCCTATCAGCCCATGTAACTGGAGCGGTGGTAGCTTACACCGAAAAACCAGTTATAGGGGTCCCATGTGCCATTAAAATGGAAGGAATGGATGCACTACTTTCTATGGTAAACATGCCTCCGGGAGTTCCCGTAGCCACTATGGGTGTGGATTCTGGAGGTAATGCTGCTATACTTGCCGCTGAAATGTTGGGAATAGGAGATAAGGTTATAAAAAAAGACCTTCTACGTTTCAAGGGCAATATTAACTGTAAAAGATAATATTTTTTTTAATCCTCCTTTCCATTATCTGGACATAATCCCTATTTTTTCAATTTCCAGGCATAATATTAAGTTTACTTAGATTTACCGCAAAAGTTGGATGGTATTTAGAATTAATTTGAAGATCAGGTTTAAGGATCAGGTTCAATTTTATTCCGGACTGGCTTATAACCTTGTTTCGAGCTGTTCCCCCACATTTTCAGAGGGGAATATCCCATAAATATAATGCAGAAATATGCCAAATATATAATTAGGGTAAATGGGTGGGGATGAAAAGAAGTTGAAAGGGGAACTTCCACGAACTGATGGTTCATACCCCAGATTATATCGGATATTGATGGTCTGATATTTCTAACCCTGATGTTCTAATATGTTTATTATGTAACCCGTGATTAACTGTAGGCAGGTGTTTTCATGCGAGAATTTTTAAAGACTCTTGAAAAAGATTACGATACCATTAAAATTGAAGAAGAGGTTTCAGTTAACCTTGAAGCTGCTGAATTCATGAAAAAAAATCCTAAAGATACTATTGTAATGGAAAATATTCGGGAATCTGATATTAAAGTAGTATCCGGTCTGTGCAATACCCGGGAAAAAATAGCCCGGGCTTTAAATACTGATATCCCGGGGATCACCCAGAGAATAATGGAGGCTATCAGTAACCCATTACCCCTTGGGGAATGCAAAAGTGTGCAGGATACCTTCACGGTATCTGAAGCTGCGGACCTATCTAAACTCCCAATATTGACTTATTATCCCCGTGATGGTGGGCCCTACATTACCTCGGGAGTGATTATTGCCAAGGACCCCGAAACTGGGGTGCGGAATGCCTCCATCCACCGTATGCTGGTCCTGGGAAAAGACAAGTTGACGGCACGCATTGTCCCCCGACACCTTTACACCTACCACCAGAGGGCAGAAGCCCTTGATCAACCACTGGAACTGGCCATAGCCATTGGATTGCACCCTGCCACCCTTCTGGCCACCACCACTTCCGTACCTATCAACGTGGACGAACTGGAAGTGGCCAACAACTTCCACCAGGGCAAAATGAATCTTGTAAAATGTGAAACTGTGGATATAGAGGTTCCGGAATGTGAAATTCTGTTGGAAGGAAGGATGATGCCCCATGAACGCGCGGAAGAAGGCCCATTCGTGGACTTAACCGATACCTACGATGTGGTACGAATGGAACCGGTGATTGAACTGGACAGGATGCATTATCGTCATGATTCAATGTACCACGCTATAATGCCTGCTGGTTTTGAACATAAACTCCTGCAGGGCCTTCCTCAAGAGCCAAGGATTTTCAGTTCAGTCCAAAACACCGTACCCACAGTTAAAAACGTGGCCCTCACTGAAGGGGGATGTTGCTGGCTACATGCAGCAGTATCTATCCAGAAACAAACCCAGGGTGATGGTAAAAACGTTATAATGGCTGCTCTTGCAGCTCACCCCTCCTTAAAACACTGTGTGGTGGTGGATGAGGATGTGGACATATTCGATGCCGAAGATGTGGAATACGCCATTGCCACCAGGGTGAAGGGGGATGAAGATATCATCATTGTCCCTGGAGCACGGGGATCGTCTTTGGATCCCTGTGCCCAATCCGATGGAACCACCACCAAGGTGGGGGTGGATGCCACCAAACCACTGGATAAACTGGAGAAATTCGAGCGGGTCAGTTTTTCCAATTAAAGTCGGGGCCCTGAAAAAATTCTCATTCCCTTTTAATGATTGATGGTAAAAATAAGCGATAAAATAAGCAATATTCGTTTCTAGGAAACAATATGGATTTTTGTCCCACAACTGGGACATTTCTTCTCTTTTTTAAGTTTATCAGATTCAACAGTGAATCCATTCCTCTCTATGAGCAGTTCTCCACAATCTGGGCAGTGGGTGTTCTCCCCATTACTTCCCGGGACATTTCCCACGTAAACATACCTTATTCCTGCTTCTTTAGCCATTTTTTGGGCTTTATCCAGAGTTCCCACCGGGGTAGGTTGTACATTGCTTAGGTGGTAATGGGGATAGAAACGGGTGAAGTGCAGGGGAATGTTCACATCTACCTCAGCCACAAACTTCACCAGAGCCTGGAGGTCTTCTACAGAATCGTTGTATCCGGGTATCACCAGATTGGTGATCTCAACGTGGATGCCCTCATCGTGCATGGTCTGGATGTTTTCCAGCACAGGATCCAGATGGGCCTGGCACAGTTCAGTGTAGAATTTATCAGACATCCCCTTCAGATCAACGTTGGCTGCATCCAGATAGGGAGCAATAATATCCAGGCTTTCTGAACTCATATAACCATTGGTAACGTAAACAGTTTTCAGATCATTTTTTTGAGCCAGTTTAGCCGAGTCATAGGTGTATTCAAACCACATGGTGGGTTCGTTGTAGGTCCAGGAAATGGACTTACAGTGGTTGGCCCGAGCCATAGTTATGGCCTCTTCCGGCAGAATGTCCCTGACTCCGATTTCCTCTAAACTGGCCTGGGATATGGACCAGTTCTGACAGTATGGGCAGCGGAAATTGCACCCCACGCTTCCCAGGCTGAAGGATAAGCTACCGGGATAGAAATGGAATAGGGGCTTTTTTTCAATGGGGTCCACGGCCATGGAAGAAACTGCAGCATAATTTAAACTGTACATCACACCTTCTTCATTACGGCGCATATTGCAAAAACCAGTTTTACCATTAAAGATAACGCAGCGTTTATTACATACTTGGCAGTTCAATACTCCATCCAATTTTTCATAAAGCATTGCTTCCCTTTTAATGATTAAACCCCCTGTTTCCTATAATAACCCCTGATTCAATAAATTAAGGGTAGGTTTTGATAAATATTATTTACAACCAACACTTGGGCATTTACAACCAACTCTTGGACTAAATGAGGGTTACCCTAAGTGCTGGTAACCTTTTGACTCTAATATTTTTGTTTTTCCAGCTTTATCAATTATTTCCATACTCCCGGAACTGGTAACCACTCCCACCTCATGAAGTTCCATCTGTTCCTTTAAATATTTGAAATCCTCTGGAGGCACAGTTAAAAGGAGTTCAAAGTCCTCACCATAATAAAGGGCCAGATCCAGGGGGTCCTGGTCTAGTGCAGCAGCAGCCTCTTCTACCTCAGGTATGATGGGAATGGAATCCTCAAAAAGGGTTATCCCTACATTAGTGGGGGAGGCCTCCACCAGTTCACCCACTTCACTGGCCAGACCATCCGTAATATCTGTGGCCGAAGTCACCCTCCCGGTGTTTGCCAACATAATACCCTCTTTTAAGCGTGCATGTGGCCTTAGAGCATGGTCTATGATTAGTTTCTGGGTGGATGGTTTAAGATGCTTTATTAAATCTTCCTTTAAAGTGGGGGGTGATAGTAGAAATTCTAATCCGGCTGCAGCCACGCCCAGGGGACCGGTTACTGCTACCACATCGTTGGGACGGGCTCCCTCCTTTAAAAGCACATGTTCTTTATCTACAGTCCCCAAACAGGTTCCACTAAGAATTAATTCATCAGATTGGTTGGTGTCGCCACCAATGAGTCCCATTCCGTATTCCTGGCAGGATTGGAGCACACCTTCCATTATCCCATCAAAGTCAGTAAGGGGAAGATCCGCGGGTAGTCCCCAAGACAGTATGAAACCCAGTGGTTGGGCCCCCATAGCGGCCAGGTCACTAACATTAACTGTCACCACCTTCACGCCCTTTTCATAAGGACTCATATCAGATGGAAAATGAGCTGATTCCAATAAAAGGTCAGACGTAACTACTAAATATTTATCACCCATGTCTAGGAGTGCGGCATCATCACTGAGACTTTTAAAAGAAAATTCATCAAAAAAAGGAGAATTTGGTTGGAGAGAAAGACTCCGGGATAGAAGTCTTTTGATTAGCTTTTTCTCACCAATACTGGATACTTTAAGATTTTCCTCAGGTTTAAGATCTTTAGAAGACATTATCCTTAAAAAAATATCTTAAAGGGCTTCATTAACCCTATCTTTTATTATGGAAACTATTTTGGGATCAGGACCCAGGGGGTCAGTGTATATTATTTTCCCCTGAAAGTGGATCTCTTCAGTTTCCCCGTGGTCGTGGCTGTGGCCATGCCCATGCTCGTGGTGGTGTCCATGAGATTCATCCCCATTGTTTTTCAATCCCAGAATACGGGGGATGTCCTCGGTGGTGTGCACTCCCGGTGCCAGGAAAACCGGGGTTACCACAATCTTTTCCACTCCCATCTCGGCCAGTTTGTTTATGGAGGAGGGAATGGATGGTTTGTTCATATTCATGAATCCTATTTCCACCGGATTATCACTTTCTTGCCTGTAAATCTCTGCTAACTGGCTGAGAACATCTTTACCATAGGGTAATCGGCTGCCGTGACCAACCAGCACAATTCCCACTTTACTGTTTGAGTTTGAATTTGTAGCCATAGGAGATTACTCCTTCATCGCCTTCTTCACGGATTTTCCGGAATACCAGTTCTACTTCCTGCCCTATTTCAATTTTATCAGGGTTACAATCCACTATTTGGCTGGTGATTTTAGCTCCTTCTTCTAATTCAATAATAGCAACCGCATATGGGGATATGTTTTTAAATTCATCGGTGGGGGTGTGTATAACAGAATAACTCATTATTTTTCCATTTCCACTGAATTTTATAGGTTCTAATTGGCCTTTCCTCCGGCATTCTGGGCAGATAACCCTCATGGGGAAAAATGCCTCACCACATTGTAAACATTTTGATCCAATGAGATTATACCTTTGGGAGATGTGACGCCAGCCTCTTACAATATCTTTCATATACATACCTCGCTAAGCTTTTGATTAAATTGTTCAGTTAAAAAAATTCAGTAATTAAATTAGGTTTTATTGTATTGATCTAATTCATATAAATCCTTATATAATCTTGATGTCTTTAAATGTTTTATGATTTCCCGCCATATAATTCCCTGTTCAGTAATAATATTAGGAGGATATCTAGGGATTCGGTATTAATTTATGGGAATAAAATTGTCTTTTCGTTTTTACCATTTTAGTTAACCGGAATAGTAATATAATTTTCTGTTTTATAAATACATTTATATTGTATTACTTTTTACATATTACATAATAATTAAGTTCATATCAAATTCTCCCTATCGGGGGTACCACCAAAAAACAGGCAAAAAAATGGATAATAAGGGCTATGTAATGAGTATATTTTCATTTTTGCTGATATTACCTGTGTTTATCCTGCTGATAGTAATGGTAGATGTGGTGGGGCAGGAAAATGAGATTCAACAGTCCACATTAAACTCCCACGAGATCCTGGTAGTCAGCCAAGATGTGGAAGTAAATTCCCTCATTATAGGAAGGGAAGTACTCCGGGATGAATCATTAAAGGTCATTAACAGTGGACATCCACTTTCAAACAGCAGAAAGGAAATTAAAGATGAGTTTCAGCAGAGGATGGACCTTTTTTGTTCCAGGTACCCGGCCAATGGGATGGAGGTCAAATGTGAAATATTGAGGGTGGACAACAGTTACGATCCATTCAGTGTGGAGTTCAAATCAAAGATCACCGTTGAAAAGGGGGCCCTGAAGCATAAGCTGAATATGAGTCATAATATTTCTCTTACCAACGGATCTTACCCTATTTACGATCCACTCCCCTCCGTTAAGTGCAAAACCCATGGAAATATGACTATCGGTGGTGATAGAATAGTTTATGGCTCCAGCCTGGCCAAATATTTAGAATCAAGGGGAGTAAAAAATTTTAAGGCTTATGAAAATGCTACGTCTCCGTTATCTATTAAAAAATGCCCCTATGATCCTTACATTCTCCATGGAAACAGCAAAGACTTGGTGAACCTGAAAAATTGTATAGAGAATGGTTTTTACCATGAAAGCAGTGATGGGTCCTGTTTTCTTTGCAGGCTGGAGGGAAAGGGTGTTTGCTCCCATTATGGAATGGAAACATTCATAATCCCGGCACCATCCCTTTCTCTTTCCAATAATTCCTCCAAGGCACCCAGTTCATCGGACCATGTAATTTTTAATGATACCGGGGATGGAACCTATTCTGGCCAGGAAATCCTGTATTTCTTTGATGGAAAAGAGTATTTCAAACTTTATCTGGACAATTCCCACCGTTCAAAATATGGTTTGCCTGTTTGTTAGTTTCAGGGCGTTATATAATGGTCCGGTTCCTGAAGAAGAGTATTTCAAAGGAGTATTATCAAAATTACAAGGATCCATCTGGGGGGGATTATTTGATGGGAATTAATTTGATTTGGGGAAAGTGGTTGGTTGATAGAGGTGGAATGGTATTTTCTGTAGATTTAATGCTGGCCCTTATCATAATCACCGTTGTTTTGGGTGTTTCGGCTGATGCCATGGATATGATAGGATCTAAAATGGATGATAGTTCTCACGAGGCTTCTTTGGAAAGGATTGCCCGGGCTAGTGCCGATATGTTAACCAAAACTCCGGGATCTCCAGAAGATTGGGATGGAGCCGGTGATTTGAGTGGTGTTACCCCGGGACTGTTAGATACAGATTCCCCTTTGAAATCTAAATCGAATATCCTGAGTATGTCTAAGATAAACTGCCTGAAAGAAAACTATGATGAATTGATGGTGGATCGGGTGATTCCCCGGTATTGTAAATCTACCATGGTGATCTATCCAGAAGATTCCTCGTTAGAACCAATCACGGTGAAAGATATCCCTGAAAACTATAATTCCTCGGGAATAATAGTGGAAAACCGTACTGTTCTCTGCAATTACCATAATACCAGCATTTTAGTCTTTATAAATGCCAGGGATTCCCTCTGGGAACAGAAACAGTTGGGAGAAAAATGTCCCCACTCGGGTGTTGAGGAGGATAAAGAGCATTCAGGAGTGGATTACAAGAATCAAAGATCGGGATGGGCCTGCTATACTTTTAAGGTCACTCCTGTCCTGTTGAATTCAACTGACCTTTATATAATGACTGATCCGGTGTGTGTAGGGGATTCAACGGCATTTTGGATAATTGATCGGCCGGAAAACATGACTGAGGAACATCATACCTTTCAAAACAAGCCAATTCTTGTTAATAATTTAGTTGAGGAGATTGCTGCCAATGAAACCATAGCCATACTGTGGTTTCATGTGCACTCCTCTGGAAATCAGAATAAATCCTTTAACACTTACCTGGCGGGATTTCCCAAGGGGACTGATCCGGAAAATATAAAGTTCCAGTATCTAAATCCCCAACCCTGCTATTTTATTCTTAAAATCTGGACTTAAACCCTGCATAAGGGATTTAGTTATTAGGGGGTGGATTTAGATTTTAGGGAGTCACCACTTTATATGGGCAATGTCCAGTGGAGAATTCAAAAGACATGATAAATAGTGGGGGATCAGGTTTTTGGTTCTAGTTTCCCAGTTATAACCACCACTTCTTCAAAGAAACACTTTTCGCGGGCAGTGACTGATGCCTCCAGACCCATTTCCCCTAGTTTTTCCAGAGTTTTATCAATATCTGATAGGGAAGATTGTACCAGTTGCACCCTTCCCCCGGGGTTGAGGTGGTGGGGCAAAAGCTCTAAGAACTGGTCAATAATTTTCCTACCATCTTCGCCACCATCCCATGCTGCTTCCAATTCATCTTCAACCCTTTCTTCTTCGGAAGTGGGGAGGTAGGGAGTGTTGAATAGGATAAGGTCGTATTTTTCACCCTTTACCGGTTCAAAGAGGTTACCTCTTTTCAGTTCCACGTTATATGTCTTGTTGTTGATGATATTTTTCAGGGCACAGTCAATGGCATGGGGGTTCACATCGGTGGCAGTCACTGTACGGCATTTCCGGGCGACGATTAGGGCGATGATACCGGTTCCGGTTCCAATCTCCAAAACACGGTCTCGTCTTTTAACCTGGAGATTTTCAGCAAAGAGAAAGGTATCTTCGGCAGGCTCGTAAACTTCGGGATGGGTTTGGTAATGAATTCCATTATAATCTAACATGTTAAATCCTTTTTTTTTATTTGAAACTTCAATTTTCACTGTGGAAATTGGGGAGAAACATATAATTTTTGCTCTATTTAACAATTTCTGTGGATTCTAAACCTTCAATTGCAGCGGGAAGACAATCCAACACCGATGCAAGACCGGAAAGATGGAGGTTCATAACTACCGCTCCTAATATCTCTTCTCGAGAAGCGCCCTGGCTTTTAGCCATGATTGAATGCATCTTAACCCCGATAGGGTTGCGGTTAGCGGTCTGAATAGCGATGTTCACCAGTTGTTTGGTTTTAGGGTCCATTCCCGGCAGAGAACGTTGTGCGTCCACCAATTCATTGAAACTACCCGCCAGATCTGGGAATTCTTCCTGAAATATTTGAAAAGGATTTTTATTTTCTCCACTATTTCTCTCCATTAAATATCCTCCATTAACTCTTTGAGTTGTGCAGAAATTATTAAAATTTCTTCCCCCTTCAACTTAAAGACCCTTTCCTCCATAAGTTGGTGGTCTATTTTATGGATAATATCCCGTATATCTCTTCGTTCCATGTCCCGGTCAGATATCTCATGGAATGATTGGATTAAAGCTTTGCTTGCTTTCTTTTTCTTGTGCTGAAACAGGGCCCGGCAAGTGTTTATGAAGAATTCATTTACCATGGGGTTTTTCTGGGGAACTAACCTGATAACCGCTGATGAAATTTTAGGTGGGGGTATGAATGCATTTTTAGGAACTTTAAAGAGGAGTTCAGTGTGTGTGCACAGGTTCATCATCACTGAAAGGCGCGAGTAATTGGATTGACCTGGTTGAGCCACCATTCTCTGGGCAAATTCCATTTGATACATTAAAATAGCATACTCAAAGGGGTAATTAAGGAGTTTGAAAGTTATGGGTGAAGATATCTGGTAGGGTAAGTTGGATACAACCTTGTTAAATGGGGGGAAATCAATACGGGTAGCATCACCCACTAAAACCTCTACATTACTAATTTGCAGGTCACGGAGCCTTTCCGAAAGGACCCGGGCAATTTTCTTATCCTGTTCAATAGCCAATACTTTAGATGCTTTCCTGGCCAGGGGAATGGTCAAAGTACCAATACCCGCCCCAATTTCCAGCACAACATCCCCGGTAGTGATCCCGGCACTTTCCACAATCCGGGCTAAAATATGGTCGTTGACGAGGTAATTTTGGCCTTTCCTACGATCCAGCCTTATCTGGTGTTTCTTCAACAACTGTGAGGTTTCTCTAGCCAACATTTCCCTAATCTTCTAAACCCGGTTTAAAAATAGATTATAAAAATGAAAAATTAATTAAATTTTCGTTTGGGGGGGCGGGTGAACAGAATGTATTTCTTTTTGCCCTTTCTATCTTCAGCTGCTTCCAGTTCCAGTAGCACTCTCTTGGCCAGAAGTTTAACTGGATCCGATAGCATGGGGACTCTTTTCTTCACATCTTCAAAGTCCTGGAAGGGGGCTTCTTTCCGGGCCTGGATAATGTCCCACATGTGTTTTTTACCGATTCCTGGTAACAGTTCGATCTGATGTAATCGAGTGGATATAGGGCCAGCTTCATTGAAGAACTGAACATATTTCTCTTCTTTTTCTTTTATAATTTCTTCAATAACGTAGCTCAGCTCTATTTTGGCGGTTGAGGTCATCTTATTGAAGGGGAGCCTGCGGTTAACCCTGGCGATCTTTTCACGTTTTCCAGCCCCAATGTAAACCTTTTCATGAATATCCAGGTTTGCATCATCCTTTGGTGTTAACTCCAACAGAGTGAATTCATCAGTACCAATGGCCTGGGCCACAGGTTTACGTTTGTATGAATTCGATCCTTCCTTAACATAACCCAGAGGTAAATAGTCTAAAATGATAGCATAATCCTCCATTTAACCACCCTGAATTAATTTAATAAATGTTACAGTCAATTCCGACTTATTATCATTCGGAATTATTAAGTCGATTTCACAGTCCATATAAAGGGTAAACTCGAAGGAAAAAGATTTAAAAAATGTGTTTTTACTCTTCTTCCCGGTATTTATCCACAATTTTCAGTATATCTTCGAGTTCTTCCTTTTTATGGGATCCCCTTTCCTTGGCAAAAATCAGTCGCATATCATCCATATCCTCAGGCATGATATCTGCTATCTTAATGGCCTGAGTCTTTTTGATGATCTCTTCCAGTTCCGCTACCAGCTTTTCTGCATTTTCCACTGGTACCTTGGAGAACTTGGTGACATGATCCAGTGCTAGATTCTGTTCATAGTTAAGTTCATGAACTTTTTCTCTATCTTCCAGCAGTGGTTTAACCTTGGCCAGGGGTATGGGTTCGGTTTCCAGAACTTTTTTCCCAATCATCACCATCACTCTTGTATTTTGAGGTGTTCAGGTCGTATAATTAATTTTTTAGCTTTATTTCCATCGTTTATGGCTACAATGTAGGCTTGACCTCGTTTGTCAGCGATTTTACCGGTTTTACCATGGAAACGTGGGTGAGGTTGACCTTTATGCACGCTGGGGTCGATTATTATATGGACCAGATCCTCTTCCTGGAAGGTCTGAATTTTTTTAGTTATGGGATTGCTTCTCCCTGCTCTTAAAGTCTTTTTAAGTTTGTATCTTGTTTTACTTCTAAAACCTCTTGATCTCTGAGTCATTTTCAAAACCTCCATTTCACCATGAAATGGGTTATTAAATTTATTATTGAATTTGCCTTCAATTTATTTATTTAGAGTCGTCCTGCTCCTTCTAGATTATTAGGTGCAGAATTCAACCTCTGGGGATGTATATGTGGATAACACTTGTTAATTTATGATATCCGCTCTTATAAAGCCTAACCTCGTAATTTAAGATAAAATTCGTAGGAATCTTTCGGTGGTTAATGGGCTCTTTGAAATCGATTGAATTAATTTATGATGTATCGCAGTTTATAAAACTATCCTTAGGTGGTGCTAAATGTTGACCTCCAGAACATCCAACTCTATGCACTGGGCACCAGTACCTAGAAGGGAGGCCACACTTGGTTGAGTACGTTCTTCATCCCCGGATATGAGTTCTTTGATGTACAATCCACCTTCGCAGTCTATAATCAATTCTAAATGGGTTGGATCCAGTATTTTGACTTTGATGTCCTTCACTTCTCTGGTTCTGATTTTATCTGCTCTCCGGTGGGAAACTCGGACCGGGGTGCGTTGTTTTATCACTTTAAGGGAGTTGAGGGCATCGGTCTGTTCCGGTGAAACTTCCTCTTCCAGTTCTACCAGTGCACGGTAGACCTTGTAGGTTTCGGTGGAAGATGCTTTAACCCCACTTCTGCGGTCTTTACCCACCATTTTCAGTTGAAGGACTTCCACTTTGCCCTGGCAGTGATGGTTGATCTGGGAGGTTAATTCTTCCAAGTCCAGGTCACGCACCTTGGGCTCTTTTATTTCCAGTACAAATGGTCTTCCCCCGCCTAGCATCCTAACATCCAAATCTTCCCTACCCGCTCCATGGAATCTGGATTCTTTGCCCTTCGATGCGGTTAGAACTTTTTCTGCTATTAATTCTTCCACAGATTCAGGGTACATCTTACCGGTGAAATTGCACCTCTCGCACCCCTTTCCCCGGCATTTGCGGCAGGGCCAACGGGTTTGGGGGATTCCTCGTAATAATTTGCGGTACCTCCCTTCCATGAACAATGGATTTGTCTGGAGGTCCACCCAGTTACGGGTAAAATCCATCATTATCACCAGGTTGGGATTATCGAAATCCACTTCACGGTTAAGACGAACTTCCAGTTCTTTACCTAATTCTCGGTTAATCTCTTTTTTCAAACTGTCACTGGTGGAACCAGTTATTTCCTGTAATTCTTTTTCTTTTTCCAGTATATCAGGGGAGAGACGACAACCCACCAGAAAAGTTGAAAATTCTACTTGAGACTTTTCAATAATGCTTATTATTTTCTCCAAGGTATTTTCCAGGTCCAGAAAAACATCTCCACATAACTGGCAACTTTTTGTTTTATTTGGTATAGAATCTTCCCTACTGAGAATCTCCTTCAGGTAGGTGCCTCTATCGGCATTATCCTTACCAGAAAGTTGGGGATAGAAATTCCTACCCAGGCAGCGATTGCAAATGTTTCCCTGGGTGAGTTCCACTATTTCCCGGGCCTGATCTGTTGTATTTTTCATGATATCTTCCTGAAGTGTTAAAGTTAGAATGTTGGTGTGGTTGGTTGAGTTTGATTTCGATTTTTATGTCCTCAAATTCATATTTATTTATTATATGGAGTATTTGGGCCTGATTGTTATAGGCAATGGTTTTACATAATCCTAATTAGGCCCTACTGTATTCACTTAGAAATTAGTTTTAGGGGTCGGAAAGGGGAAGAAGTTAACGCATCATCTGACGCATCATCTGGCCCAGTGGCCCTCCCATTTTTCGCTTTCCAAAGCCTTTAATGGCCTTTTTAGTGACCTGGTAATATTTTAAAAGCTCCTTAACATCCTCGTTACGCATTCCCGAACCCCGGGCAATTCTTTTAACCCGGGACTGTTTGATGATTTCGGGGTGGGTGAGTTCTTCTTCAGTCATGGAGTCCATCAGTATCTTGTACTTACCCAGTTTCTCCTCAGTGACCTGGGAAGCGTTTTTGGGTAACTTATTTCCCATGCCGGGGAGCATGTTCATCACCTGCTGCATGGGTCCCATTTTATTCATCATCTCGAACTGGCTGTACATGTCCTTCAGGGTGAATTTACCACTGAGCATGGCGTCCATGGCTTCTTGGTCCACATCTTCTTCGATTTCCTCGGCACGTTCAATAAGAGTTCTGATGTCTCCCATTCCCAGTAAACGGGATATGAAACGTTCCGGGTCAAAGACTTCCAGATCTTCGATACGCTCACCAGTTCCAATGAACTTTATGGGAGCTCCTATCTCCGCTACTGCTGAAAGGGCACCTCCTCCCTTGGCTGACCCGTCCAGTTTGGTTATTACAATGGATCCAATTTTGGTGGTTTGGGAAAAGGCCAGGGCTTGCTCCCGGGCTTGCTGCCCAATGGTACCATCAATGACCAGCATCACTTCATCCGGTTCTACCACGGCTGATATCTGCTCCATCTCATCTAAAAGATCTTTTTCCTCTTTATGTCGCCCCGCAGTGTCCACAATGATAAGGTCCTGTCTTTTGAACTCTTTCAAACCTTTCCGGGCTAGATCAAGGGCATCTTTATTGTCAGGGTCTCCGTAGAGGGGTAAATTGAGACTTTCTGTTAGTTGACGTAGCTGTTCGTAGGCTGCTGGCCTCCAGGTGTCGGTACAGATTATGGCTGGATTGAATCCCTTTTTTTGGAGGTACCGGGCCATTTTACCAATACTGGTAGTTTTCCCGCTTCCCTGGAGCCCTACAAAGAGTATTTTGTAGGGTTTCTTTTCAATTTCAACTTCTTCTGCTTTTTCACCTAAAAGATTAACCAGTTCATCGTAAACAATTTTAATGACGTGTTCTTTGGCGGTTACCCCTTTAGGGGGTTCTTCGTTAAGGGCCCGGTCTTCAATTGTTTTGGATAAATTCAGAACCAGTTTAATATTAACATCAGACTGAATTAAAGCCCTTTGAATATCTTTAATGACCTCTTTAACCACTTCTTCATCGATAATGGTCATTCCGGCCAGTTTTTTCATGGTTTTGGTCAGATTTTTCCCCAGATTGCCCAACATAATTAATCACCAGGATGTAAATCTTAGTAGTAATGATAGATGGTGAGTAGTCCTGCGTTTATTTATAAAATTAGCAGTCTACTTGCGTAAATTTTATTTAAACTCCTTGTAAAATCCTTATAAAAATACACTTAATTCTACATCTAATTTAATATATAATATATAAAATAATTTTTGGATTGTTCACTTACATATAATATAATGTTTACCAGTTAACTAGATAAGAATTTACACAAAACACATTATATATATTAAGGATTTATAACAATACATTGAAGTCCTTAAAACCATAGTCCATGGTTGGTAAGGTGTTTGATAATAACAGAA